>JANMFB010000348.1:0-3603 GCA_031377605.1 Ferruginibacter sp. | reverse complement strand
AGGGTTTGTATAAAAATAATCATCAAAATGAATTCCATCTACATCGTAATTTCTTACCACATGCATAATAGAACCTATAATATGTTCCCATACTTCTGGTGCACCGGGGTTTAATAAAATTTGTTTTGCGCCGTTGCTGATGGTCGTCACTGTCATAGTCCATGTTGGTTGCAATTTTGCAATATGAGTAGAAGCAAGATTATTAAAATTGGTTGTAGTAAAACTAGAGAGTGCTCTATAAGGATTAAACCATGCATGAAACTCCATACCCCGCTGCTTTGTTTCGCTAATCATAAAAGCCAATGGATCATAATATGGGTTTGGGGCTACACCTTGTGTACCCGATAATACGGCACTCCATGGCTCAAAAGGGCTGGGATAAAGGGCATCGCACTGGCTACGAACTTGCACAAAAATAGCATTCATTCCTGTGGCTTTATGTTCATCCAATCTTTGTATAAAAGTAGATTGCTCTTGGGCTGTTGTAGCGCCTACAGCAGGCCAATCAATATTTACAAAAGTGGCAATCCAGGCTCCACGCATCTCTCTTTTTGGAGAAGTTTGGGCTTGAAGAAAACTAGTATTTAAAACAAAAAATGTTATAACAATGTAAATAGTTCTCATAAAATTCAAAAATTAAATAACAATAAATTTAAAAAAATCTTGCTCAGTTGTATGTTGTAGGAGTTTTTTTGCCAGCTGTAAATTACTTAATTGAGCGCTAAAAATGACCACTTACTTATATTTTTTAAAAAGTTTCTTCTTTTTGTAATAATTTTTTCTGCAGGATTTGAAAGGGTTGGGGTTATTGGCAACAAGAAAGGCAAAATGGAGATAGGTCAGTAAATATTTTCCGGGATAAAGTTTCATTAAACCACCGCTTTTCTAAACAGCCATACACTATTTACCGCCAGCACAATATCGCTAAACCCCATAGCCAATGCAGCTAATGTTGGAGTAAGCAAACCAAATGCAGCAATTGGTATAGCAATAATATTATAAAAAAATGCCCAAAATAAGTTTTGCTTTATAGTAATATATGTGTGCTTTCCAAGGCCAAGTGCAAGTGGCAAATTTTTAATACCACTATTCATTAAAATAACGTCGGAACTCTGCATAGCAATGTGAGCAGCATCGCTCAGTGAAATGCCCAATGATGATTTTGCCAATGCAGGTGCATCATTAATTCCATCGCCCACCATGGCTGTTGTATGTTCGTTGTTGAGCCTAGAAATAACTGAAAGTTTTTGTTCGGGAGTTTGTTCTGCAATCACTTCAATTATACCAAGTTGTTTTGCTATGTTTTCGCATTTACTTTTTTGGTCGCCACTGAGCAAAATTGTTTTTATATGCTGCTTGTGCAAATAATCTATTACTTCTTTGGCTTCTAGTCTTAGTTCATCTTGTAGATCTATCCAACCTATTTGTAAGCCATTTTTTAAAACATAGATATTGTGTGCTTCTTTTTCGGATGAAGTAGTAATTAATTTAAAGGAGCCTGCTTCAAAAATATTACCTGCAGCATCTATAGCTTTTACACCGAGCCCTTTTATTTCCTCTATTTTTTCCCAGGCTATAAAGTCATTGCTTTTCCAAGTGCTTGTAATAGATATTGCAATAGGATGATTAGAAAATTTTTCTAGGGAGTAAACTATTTTTTTAAACTCACTTTCATCTATATTTGTTTCAAAAGCTGCTACTTTTAGTTTACCTGTGGTAAGCGTTCCTGTTTTATCAAATACTACCTGTTCAATTTTTCTAAAAAACTCTAGTGCAGATGCATTCTTAAAAAGTATTCCTTTTTTTGCACCACGCCCAAGCCCAACCGCAATGGCGGCAGGTGTTGCAAGCCCCATGGCACAAGGGCAAGAAATTACTAGTACGGCAACTGCACGCATTAATGCATCTCCTAAGGCAATACTGAATGTATAGTAGTTTAATAAAAAAGTAATTGCCGCCAATGCCAAAACTACAGGTACAAAAATGGCACTTATTTTATCTGCCAATTTTTGCATAGGTGGCTTTTCTGATTGGGCATTTTGCACCATTTTTACAATACCCGATAGCACCGTATCTTTTCCTGCTGCCGTTACTTGTGCTTTTACCAATCCATTTTCTAGTACACTGCCACCAATAAGAAAGCCTTTTTTTTCTTTGGCTACTGGTAAACTCTCACCGGTAATAATTGCTTCGTTTACCATACAATCTCCCCATAAAATTTTACAATCAGCAGGCACTTGCTCACCATTTTTTATCAAGACTAAGTCACCCGTTTTTAAATATATATTTTCAATAGGGAAAATTTGTTCCTTGTGTTCATCATCAAACGCAATCATATTTGCCATTACTTTTTGTGATGCCGTAAGAGAACGTACTGCCTTTTGGGTAGATTGTATGGAGGCTTCTTCTAAATAATTTCCGAGAAAAACAAGGGTAATGATAGAAGCGGTAGTTTCAAAAAAATAATAGTTCATGCCTAGGTTCATAATTACACCTACCAAGCTATAAATAAAAGCAGCCAATGCTCCTACAGAAATAAGCACATTCATATTGGCGGTTCCGTGGATCAAACTTTTTACAGCACTTCTTCCAAAAAAATACATACCTACTATAAATACAGGTAGGCATAATGCAATTTGTACCCCCGCATTCATTAGCCAATGAATATGAATGCTTGCTGGCAACATGTGTAGCATGAGCACAAGTGTAAAAGGGAGGGTAAAAAGAAATCGTTGTTTGTTGTTGTGTAAAAATTCTTTTTTAGGTTGAATAGCATTTGAGCCCTCTTCAACTTTTACAGTATAACCAAGTTTTTTTATTCCTGCTTTGAGTATTGTTTGGTCTAATGGTGTTTCCGATTCAAATTGCACATCGCCGGTAATTGGATTTACTTGCACTTTCTCCAATCCTTGTTTTGTAAGGTAATTGGATACACTCAATGCACAGTTGCTGCATGTCATTCCTTCTACTTTCCATTCGGTTGTTTCCATTGTGTAAAGTTATTATCCTTTAATTTTTTTTGGTTACTAGATATGAAATATATCTTTGCAACATGGATGTAACTTTTACCTTACAAAATATTCAACAAGCTGCTAAACAATTTTTAGAAGCCATTGGGCAAAAAAAAGTTATTGCCTTGCATGGGCAAATGGGTGCAGGTAAAACAACCTTTGTGCATGCTATTTGCGACGTCCTAAAAGTCACTAGTAATATCAGCAGTCCTACTTTTTCTATAATAAATGGATATTGCACTACAAGTGGAGAAACCATCTTTCATATTGATTTGTATCGTTTAAAATCTGAAATAGAAGCTGTTAATGCAGGGGTGGAAGATTGTTTATACTCCGGTAATTTGTGCATAGTAGAATGGCCGGAAATTACACCGGCACTTTTTCCTGAAGGAACCGTACATTGTTATTTATTTGCCTCCAATTCAACGAAAGGAGGAGAACTAGCTGAGCGGAGTTTGAAGATTGAGTTTAGTTAAAATAATTTAAGTATTTTTATGAGGACTAAATTTACCGGTAAGCCGAAAAGTCGGAATAATTATTTTATTAGTTCTATTGTCTTATTGCAATAGCTTTCCATTTTAAAGTTCACCAA
>JANMFB010000239.1:0-5104 GCA_031377605.1 Ferruginibacter sp. | reverse complement strand
GGTGTACCAGTTATCGCCCATCCACACATGAAAAGCAGCACCTGTATTTGCCATCGTTTCAAAAATAGAAGAATCTCCGCCATAAGGCTTTCCTGGTCTATCAAAAATGGGATCATTCAAATAAGAACAACTACCTGCAAGAAAACTAAAATCGGGTGCAGGTTTTCTGTATTGCCATAAATCTTGTGTAGTAAATTTTGTAGGAAAATTTGTAACGACTTCCTTATCGTCTATAAGAATTTTATAGCTGTATGTCGTACTAAAATCTAATCCGTTTAATGGAATCTTCACAGGATTAAAATCATTTCCTACAACTGTTTTGCATAAAACAGTTTTAGCAATACTTCCATTTTTCTGAGAAACATATTTTACCGAAACCTTTTTTGCACTCGAGGAAACTTCTACCCAAATGGTAGCGGTACGCAAACCAACATTACCTGCCCATGGCCCGCTTATGAGTTTATTATTTTGAGAGAATACTATTATACATAAGACACAAGATGTAAGACACAAGAGAATTGACTTCATAATATAAGTTTACATTATTAGAATATGATGTAAAATTACAGCTTCTAATGCTTGCTTAACATTTATACTGATTCGATATTTATATTAAGCAAAATAGTTCTCACAATTTTTCATTACGCTTATGTCTATCTGCATCACGTAAAGTTTTTTTCTCCATATTTTTATGGAAAGCTTCTGTAAGGTTTACACCAGTTTGATTGGCAAGGCAAATTAAAACCCAAAGCACATCTGCCATTTCATCTGCTAATTCTTTTCCTTTATCTGATTCCTTAAATGATTGTTCACCATAAATTCGCACCATTAACCTAGAAAGCTCGCCCACTTCTTCCATCAAGACACCAAGGTTGGTTAGTTCGCTAAAATATTTTACGCCAATTGTTTTTATCCACTCATCTACGTTTGTTTGTGCTTGCTGTAAAGTAATTACATTCATATTGTAAAATTAGTTTAATAAATATGTTAGTTTATTTGTGTATGTCATTAAATTGAGCGTATGAACTTATGAAAACTGATTTAATTAGATTTAATGGATTCCACAAGCTCACCCTGGCAATATAATGCTGACGAACCTTTATGAATTATGACCACCCTTAGTCTTTGTTTTTTGTATCAATGATAATCGTTATTGGTCCATCATTAACCAATGCCACTTTCATGTCTGCACCAAAAATTCCTGTTCCAATGTTTTTCCCTAAATCATTTTGCAATTGTGCAATAAGCTTTTCGTACAATGGTATTGCCACATCTGGCTTTGATGCTTTTATGTAAGATGGTCTGTTACCTTTTTTTGTACTAGCATGTAATGTAAACTGGCTCACCAACAAAAGTTCGCCGAAAATATCTTTTACAGATAAGTTGGGGATTTTATTTTCATCATCGAAGATGCGCAGGTTAATAATTTTGTTAGTTAGCCAAATAATATCATCGTTGGTATCAGCATCTTCAATACCAACTAAAATGAGTAACCCATTTTTTATCGATGAAACAATTTTTTCATCTACCGTAACAGATGCACTAGATACCCTTTGTAAAACTGCCTTCATTTTGTATGATCTATTTTAAGACTGGTAAAACAATAGATGATGGATACATATTCGAATGATACACTTTGATATTTATTTTTTTAAAATCAGCAGCATTAGCTTTTGGTATACTCATAAATTGTTGTGGATTTCTATCTGCTAGCGGAAACCAACTACTTTGTATTTGTACCATTATTTTGTGCCCCTTTAAAAAACAATGTGCCACATCATTTATTTTAAAATTTACTTTTTCTACTTTGTTGGGCACAAAAGCCTCCGGCTTTTCAAATCCATTTCTAAACTTACCCCTCATTATATCTGCACGTACCAGACGTTGATATCCACCCATATTCAGCCATTTTGGTGCGTCTTTCGGTTTGGTAGTATTGTCGGGCAATACATCTATTAATTTTACCACAAAATCTGCATCGGTACCGGTAATACTTACAAATAAATCAGCAATAATAGCTCCACTCAAAGTTACATCGCTGGCAAGCACCTCTGTTTCAAAAGTTATTACATCTGGTCTTTGTGAAGCAAACCGTTGATCATCTACCATGTACTCGTCGTACCTTCTTGGCAGCACCCAATTTACGTAAGGCACGGGTTTGTTAGGATCGCTAATATACTCGGAAACACTTACTTTCTCTGTAGGCTTTGCTGTGCTTAATTTCTCATTTGCTTGTAAATAATAATTTGTATTTGTACTATTTGCAGGCGGCCAAGTTGAATAACTTTTCCAAACGTTTGTTCCAGTTTCAAAAATAGTAGCTTTAGTATTATTGAAAGTTCCTTTATCTTTCAAATAAAAATTAAAGAAAGAAGTTTCCATCGAATCTTGAAAATATTTTGAGGTATTGCTACCGAATTGGTGCGTACCAAATGCGCCCCAACTATCTCTTGCCCATGCACCGTGTGTCCAAGGACCCATTACCAAAAAGTTTTTGTTGCTTTTATTTTCTTTTTCCAATGTTTCATAAGTACGTAATGCGCCAAACAAATCTTCCGCATCAAACCAACCACCTACAACCATGGTGGGCACTGTAATATTTTTTAAATGTGTACGAATGTTTCTAGCCTTCCAATAATTGTTGTACGTATCGTTTGCTAAGTACTCATTCCATATTTTACTTTTACGGTTAAAATATTGCTCACTGTTAGTGGCAGCAATCGTTTTCATGTCTAAATAAAACTTATACACGTCTTTAAAATTTGTATTAAACAAAGGCTTATCATAGTTTTTTGTTTTAGGGTTTAACTCCATTCCAAAGTAGCCCATAAAGCTAAAATTATCCATCAAGAAAAATACGCCATTGTGGTTTGCATCATCGCCTATAAATTCGTCTGTTACCGGTGCTTGCGGGCTCACTGCTTTTAATGCAGGATGTGCACCCGGCAAACTTGCCGTAGCATAAAAACCAGGGTAAGAAATACCCGCTATACCTACTCGCCCATTGTTGTTGGGAATATTTTTTATAAGCCAATCTATAGCATCATAACAATCGCTGCTCTCATCAATATCTTTATTTGATTTTTTATTGTCAATGTGCGGCGTCATTTCTTCATTTATGCCTTCGCTTCTGTAGCGGCCACGCACATCTTGATTTACAAAAATATACCCATCTTTCATTAATGAATCATTTGGCCCTACAGATGAAGGAAAGTTGTTTCCATAAGGTGCAGCAGAATAGGGCGTTCGTTCCATAAGAATTGGATACTTTTTCGTGTCGTCTTTGGGCGTATAAATAACGGTATACAATTTTATACCATCTCTCATGGTAATCAAAGTGTCTAATTTATTGTAATGTTCTTTTGCATAATTTCCTTGCGCAAAAAGATTGTTGCTTATAAGAATTAGTAAGCATAGTTTTAAAAATTTCATGTTGTTGTTTTTTGCCGGGGAGGCGTAAAGTCGTTTATTGTAACTTAAAAAATTATCTAAGATTTTATTTTCGGTAGAAGATTGCTTTTAGAAATTTTACATAATATATTTTTGCCGGGAAGATGTAAAGTAGTTTGTGCACGTCTTACCGGCAATACTTTATTTCATCACTGGCAAACTAATAAAACTACCACCCTCATTTCCTTGCAAAATTTTTATCGTTGCTTTTTTAAAATCTTTATCATCAGCTTTGTAAATATCCATAAACTGCTGTGGATTTCTATCCATCAGCGGAAACCAAGTACTTTGTATTTGCACCATTATTTTGTGACCTTTTAAAAAAGTATGTGCTACATCAGGTAAATCAAATTTTACCGTTTCCAATTTATTGGGAATAAAAGGAGTAGGATTACTAAAACTATTTCTAAATTTTCCTCTCATAATTTCTCCACGCACAAGCATTTGATAGCCACCCATTACATAATTGTTTGGCTTATCTCCATTTGTATAAAAGGAACTATCATACTTAAAATTTTCGGGGAAAACATCAATAATTTTTACTACAAAATCAGCATCCGTAGTGTTTATCTTTACATTTAAGTTAGCTGTAACAATACCAGCGAGGGTTACATCATTGGTAAGTAATGGTGTTTCATATACCAACACATCTGGCCTGCGAGCAGCAAAACGTTGGTCATCTGTCATGTATTCCCTTGTTCTATTTGTATGCACATCTTCAGTGTAGGGCACTGGCTTTGCAGGATCACTGATATATTCTGCAAAACTATTTTTAAGAAAAGCATTATTTGTAGTACTTAATTTTCCACCTTCATTTAAAAAGTATTTTGAAGGTGTAACGTCTACAGGCGGCCATTGGTTTAGCTCACGCCATTTATTTTCTCCACTAAAAAATATAGAAGCCTCCGCAATTTCACCTTCATTTTTTACATTGTTTAAGTACGCTTCAAAAAAAGGTATTTCAATATTTTGTTGATAGTAATTACTTGTATTACTACCAAATCTTACATTGCCCAATGCGCTAGCATCTGTTCGAGACCAACCTCCATGCACCCAAGGACCCATCACAACTTTATTGTTGGTAGCTTTACTTTTTGTTTCTATGGCTTTATATAAATTCCAAGCGCCAAAGCAATCTTCGGCATCAAACAAACCACCCACCACAAGCATGGCAGGTTTTACATTTGTTACATACTTTCTTGCATCTCTTTTTTGCCACCACTCATCGTAATTTGGGTGTTGCATTAGCTCTTTCCAAAAGGCAATGCTATCTCCCATAAGTTTACCAAAGTTTTTTAATGCGCCAGTTTTCAAATAAAAATCATAATTGTCTTTGTTGGTAATGTTGTAAGGTTTGCCAACTGACTCGCTAGTTGGCATGGGCCTGGTAATACCAAAACCTTTGTAAAAACTAAACCCATCCATTATTGCAAAAGCACCATTGTGGTGAAAATCATCGCCCATAAACCAATCTGTAACTGGTGCTTGTGGGCTTACTGCTTTTAATGCAGGGTGATTGCTTAGTGCAGCCATGGTGCTATAAAACCCTGGGTAAGAAATACCAAATACCCCTACATTGCCATTGTTGTTTTCTGTGTTTTTACAAAGGTTTTGGTATTACCAGGCCCATGCCAACTAGCGAGTCAGTTGGCAA
>JANMFB010000327.1:0-16719 GCA_031377605.1 Ferruginibacter sp. | reverse complement strand
GACCTCAAAGGCATTGCACCACTTTTGTGTGCAGGAATTACGACTTACTCTCCGCTTCGCCACTGGAAAGTAGGCAAGGGACACAAGGTTGCAGTGTTGGGCTTGGGAGGCTTGGGACACATGGCAGTAAAATTTGGCGTTGCATTTGGGGCTGAGGTAACTGTACTTAGCACATCGCCAGACAAAGAAGCTGCTGCAAAAAAACTTGGAGCGCATAACTTTATTGTAACCTCTGACCCTGGGCAATTGGCTACTGCAAAACGCTCTTTTGATTTTATTTTAGATACCGTTTCTGCAAAACACGATATGAATTTATACATGTCTTTATTAAGAACGAACGGTACTATCATTTGTGTAGGCGCACCTTCTGACCCTCATTTAATTTCTGCTTTCTCCCTTATTGGTGGTAGAAAAAGTGTAGCAGGATCTGGCATTGGAGGCATTGCAGAAACACAAGAGATGTTGGATTATTGTGCTGCAAATAATATTGTTTCAGATATTGAAGTAATAGACATAAAAGATATAACTGCTTCTTATGCACGCATGATAAAGGGTGATGTGCGTTACAGGTTTGTAATAGATATGGCTACGTTGTAATTACAATTTTATAAATTTTCTAAGAGGCTGTCTCAAAAGTCGGGACAGCCTTTTTTTATTCAGATCCCAGATGAAGACCATTTTCGTAATCGAGACTCTGAGAGCCATTTTTTTGGTTTTTAGACTTCCTCTTTTAAACAAGTAGAAATTTTTATCATCAAATAATATCAGAATTATTTCCTATAATGTAAGTATAAAAATTGAGCCCTATTATCTGTATAGGTTCCGTTCAATCACCAATTTAAATTTTCAGTTTGTCGGCAGCTCGAAGGCCTAGCCTAGGTTTAAGCTGCGGTTTGATACATCCAAATTAAAAAATGTGGCCATAAGAGTGGACCCTCTTTCTTTAAGAGATACTGAAAGTCCTACTCTCTTAATACAAAATATTGTAGATTAGACTCTTCAAAATATTCCAATGTAAAATCAAATGCCCTAAAACACATTCCTAGGGCAAGCATCACTGTATTTATTGCCAAGTGTAAAACCTACAATAATTTCGTGTGTATTGCCTGTAAACGTGCGCAAACGGCTGTTGGTAGCTACTTCATAAGAATACCCTAGATTAAAAGTATTAGAAATATTAAATCCTGCCATTGCAGAATAACCTTTCAAAAAATCTGAATAGCGATAACTACCACCGAGCCAAAACTTATCCATATATAATAGTTTTGCATTGGCATGAGCACCCAATAACTGTGGCTCCCAATATTGGGCCATTACAGAAGGTATCAAAGTAAAGTCCTCACCCAATGAAATTCTATATCCCAAAGTGGCAAAATAATTTGGAGTAAAAAAAGTACCAAATTTATCTGCACTTGTAAACTTAGCTTTTCCAGGTATAATGTTGAGCACAGAAATACCTGCAAAGAATCTTGCAGAATAAACCATAAGTCCCGCTCCTATTTCGGGCTTTACTTTCCTTGTATCTCCAAAAGCCAAACCAAGCGCTAAATCTGTAACACCATCGTCTGCAAAAGTTGCTTTTGTTCTATCCAAATTAATTCCTGAAACTCCGGCTGTAAAACCTGCAGAAATTGTAGTTTTTAGCCCTATTGGTCTGTGGTAAGCATAACTGGCCGAAATATTCCATCTATTTATGTAACCAGCTCTATCTACCATAGCAATAAAGCCAATACCATGATGCGGATCTGGTGCAGTGTATTCTTTCCAATATTGCCTGCCACGAGGATTTTCTCCTGGTACAGCATTAGAAGTAGGGCTTGTGCTATAATCTGTCTTACCTATTGGCTTGTGCATACTTGCATAAGTTGTAACAGGAGCTCCGTTAATACCTGTCCATTGATTACGGGTACTCATTTTAATATCGGTATAATTTTCAATACCTGCTAATGCAGGATTTAAAATATAGCTATTCAAAATATACTGATTATAAGATGACTTTGCTTGTGCATACCCAAATGTAACACTCAACATTAATCCAAAACCTATTAATAACTTTTTCATTTTTAAAATCATTTACCGCTCATTAATTATTTCACAATTGTTACATATCCTGTTATTGGAGCCCTTCCACTTCCTGGTTCAATTATGTAATAATAAGTATCAAAAGGGAGTGGTTTACCATTCACATTTCCATCCCAAGGTTTTAGGTATCTTCTAGATTCAAATACGAGCTGACCTGCACGTGTAAATACTTGTACCCTGTTTTCAGGATAGCTCTCCAAGTATTTTATAATCCAAGTATCATGCACACCATCATTATTCGGTGTAAATGTATTTGGTATTATTGGAGCTTTTAGTACTTTAATAAATACAAAATCAGCAGGTGCAATACATCCACCTATACCTGTTACTATTAATTTGTAAGTAATATCTTCTAAAGGAGAAGCTATTGGATTCTTAATAACCTTGCTGCTCAAATTTTCTGGTGCAGGTATACCGCTCCATGCATAAGAAAGATTCCTTCCTGTAACGATAGGTGTAAGTGTTAAATTACCTCCTAGCAAAATAACACTGTCTTTACCTGCATTTGCTGTAGGCAATTCGTATACAGCAAAGATTTTTGTTGTATCATCCACACATCCAAAACTATTTGTAATTTTTAATTTTACATTGTAATTATCTCTAGTGTTGCTGTAGGTTTTGCTAGAAGGGTTTTGGCCTACAGATGTAGTACCATCATCCCAACTCCACTCCCATTTGTTACCTGTACCATCTGCAAAAGTACTTCTATCTATTACTCTTACATCTTGGCCAATACATGCACTCAATTTATTAAAATCAAAATTAGCAAATGGTGCAGGGTGAATCGTTGTTATCGGCTTAAAAATGGAGTCCGTACAACCTGTAAGGCCAGATACAGCAATCAATCTAACCGTGTGTGGTGCTTGGGTATAATACAAGTGTGTTATATTGCTTTGTTGTGTACTGATATCACTCGCTAATACAGATGGTACATCAAAGTTCCAAGTGTAAGCCCAATCAGTAATATTAGGAGTAGTATTTTTAAATAAAACGCTTGCTATTGGCAAACATGCTGTGTCACTGTACGTGAAGTTTGGTCTTGGGATTGGATTTACAACCACCGAAACAGGGAATGCAGGACTGCTATTACAACCATAATCTGTAATTAATGTAAGAGTTGCTGTATAGGTTCCTGCTGTTGCATAAACATGCGTTATGTTATTTCCATTACTAGCAGTTTGAACGGCAGTTCCATCTCCCCAATTGTACACCCAAGATGCTACAATTCCTTCTGTAGATGTTGTAGTATTGCTGAAAACAATGTTGTTCCTTTCACATTTATTGCCAACAGTTACAAAAGTATTTACTACCGGAGGTGCAAGTACTTTTATCGTTTGAGTTTTTGAAGCAGGGCAATTAAAGGACGAGGTAAAAGTATAAGTAAGTATATGTGTTCCTACACCTGCTATCAAAGGATTAAATAAACCTGATGCTGATACTCCCGGACCACTATAGATTCCAGGACCTCCTAACATACCACTCGTTTCACTCCCTTGTGTTAATTGTCTTGTTCCATTGTTCAAACAAATATCAGCCATAGGAGTAAAAACCACTACTGGCTCAGGGTGAATCGTAGTTCCATTTATCACAATAATAGCAGTAGAATCTTTACAACCTGTCGTAGTATTTGTAGCAACTAATTGTGTATTGAAAGGCCCTTGCGTTGTATAAATATGACTAGGATTTGTAGCTGTGCTTACATCACCTGCCGCAGTAGATGGTAAAGCAAAACTCCAATCATAACTATTGCTTACGAGGTTTGCAGTTGTATTGGTAAATAAAATATTTGCATTTGGCAAACAAGCAGATGCAGTAAAAGTATAGCTTGGTGTAGGTAAAGGATTAACCGTAAAGTTCAATGCTTTTCCAGGTAGTGCATTCCTACAACCATATGCATCTTCTACAATTAAGTAAGCCGTTTTGGGTCCTGCTGTCGCATAAGCATGAGTAACATTTGCTCCTGTAGTAAATGTTTGTACTGGTGTACCATCTCCCCAATCATATATCCATTTTACGATAGAACCTCCTTGTCCTGCTGTAACAGTAGAGTTCTGGGTAAATGTAACCACATTAACATTACCCGGACCACCAACACAAACGTTACCAACCGTAGTAAAATCGGCAACCGGAGGAGTTAAAACCCTAATTGGCCTTACCAAGGCAGAATCACAACCATTTGGTGAAATAGCAGTGTAAGTAATATTGTATGTCCCGGGAGTTGCAGTTAAGGGATTAAATAAGCCTGTTGCAGAAACTCCTGTACCAATGTAAGTAGATGTTCCACCTACGCCTCCTATTTCACTTCCTTGCAACTGTACAGTTCCCCCATTTAAACAAACATCTATTGGAGTAGCAAAAGATGCTACAGGAGAAGCTCGTACAATAATAATCTTGGTAACCTCTTTTTGACAAACACCGTTAAAACCAGAATATGCTATGTATCTTACATTATATGTTCTATCAACTTGAAGATTTGGATAACTATGTGAATATATTTTCCCTGGTGTAGGTAAATTATCTGTTACTACTGTAACTGGAGCACCCACATTATCCCAATAAATATCAACCCGTATTAATCCCCCAACATTAACTACACTATTTTCTTTTATTTGTACAGGTCTATTGGAGCAGAAATTACCTCCATTTTGTGAAAGGAAATCTGCTGATGTTACTTCTCCATTAATGAAGAAAGATTGTATAACAGTATCTTTACAACCGCTATTTGTAGTTACAATTAATTTAACCGTTTTATTACCCACTGTCAAGAAAGCATGCAATGGGTTTTGAATTGCAGGGGTAGAACCTGAAAGAATTGGGGTACCATCGCCAAAGTCCCACTCCCAGAAAACAATACTTCCTCCCACTACTGTACTCGTATCAGTAAATTGTGCAAAAGCATCTGCCAAACAAGCTGCGGGATTTATAAAACCAGCCTTTGGTTTACTATTTATTATTACTGCCGGTGTTGTTGCCAAATTACTCTCACAACCATTATCCGAAACTACTTTAAAGCTTACAGGTTTTACTCCCGCTGTTGGATAAGTTAATGTAAACGGATTACCATCTATTCTTATTTGCGTACCGGTACCATCGCCATAATTCCAAACCCAAGAAACTACAGAACCGGTAGGTGTAATTCCGAAACTTGGTGTAAATGTTACTGCATTTTGAGCACAATATGGAGCGGTCGTTGTATAGCTTGCGGTTGGTTTAGGGTGAATAATTATTGTAACTGTACCTGTTTGATTATTCACACAATTTAAACCGCTAGATTCTTGTACACTAAGTAAATTATACACAAACGTACCAGGCGTTGTTGTAGGTAAACTAACTGTAACAGCATTTCCAACTGTTGTTGTTACCGTTAATGGTGAACCATTTAACGTGTAAGCAAAAGTGAAAGGAGCCACACCCCCTACTGCAGTGAATGTAATAACAGGAGTAGTACCTGCCTGGCAAACAGTTGTTGTACCTGAGATTGAAGCTGTTGCTATCTGATTTACAATTACTGTAGCAATTGAGTTTGTATAAGTTTTGATACACTGTGTAGAAGATGATTCTTGTACTTGTGTTAATTCATAAACAAACGTACCTGCTGCACCTGTAGGAGCAGCAACTGATACACTATTGCCAGCAATTGTTGATACAGTTTGTGGAGCACCACCATTAATGGTATAAGTAAAAGTATAAGGAGCTGTTGCATTTGCACCTGTAAATGTAATTAGAGGAGCAGTAGTATTTTGGCAAACAGTTGTTGTTCCGGTTATTGTTGCTGCAGGTATTGGCCTAATGATAATCGTAGCGCTTGCTCCTGTTATAGGAGTAAGGCATAATATCGGGCCTGTATTTTTCACACTCAATAAATTATATACAAATGTACCAGTGCTTGACATTGGTACTGAAAGTGTAACACTATTTAAAACTGCTGTGGTACTTATAGTTTGGGTAGCGCCTCCATTGATATTATATTCAAAAGTGAATGGCGCATTTCCATTGGAGCCTGTAAAAGTTACAACAGGTGCTGTTGCATCTTGACAAACTGCAGCTGTTCCAGAAATTGTAGCAGTTGAAGTGGCTTGTACTTGCACGGTTGCAGTATTGCTAGTGGTGTAAGATGTAGTGCACAATGTAGAGGAAGCATCTGTTACTAATGTAAGTGTATATGTAAATATGCCAATGGTGGCTGAGGAAACAGGAACTGTTACACTATTACCAACCAAAGTTGTTACCGTAAGTGAAGGTCCGCCATTAATATTGTAAGTAAAGGTGTAAGGTGTAGTTCCACCTGCGCCGGTAAATGTTATGTTTTGTATCCCAGTATTTTGGCAAACAATCGTAGATCCTCCAATGGTAGCTGTTGGATTGGGATTGATTACCACTGTTGCCGAAGTACCTGTAATTGGTGTAATACAAGTAGTAGGTCCTGTGTTTTGTACACTCAATAAATTATAAACAAAAGTACCAGCTGCAGTCATGGGCACGGTTATCGTAGCACTATTGGAAATAGCTGATGTTACAATTGTCTGGGTAGCACCTCCATTAATATTGTAACTAAAAGTAAAAGGAGCTGTACCATTAGCGGCAGTAAATGTAATAATAGGTGCAGTAGCATCTTGACAGAGAGAAGTAGTTCCAGATATTGTTGCTGTAGATGTTGCTTGTATTGTTACTACGGCACTTCCCGATGCAGGGTTGGTGCAAAATGTAGAAGAAGCATCTACAACTGAAACTAAATTGTAAGTATACGTACCTATGGTTGTTGTAGGAATAGATACTGTTACACTATTTCCAGATATTGTAGTTACTGTTTGGTTTGGGCCTCCATCAATATTATAAGTAAATGTGTAAGGCGCTGTAGCATTACTTCCTGTAAATGTAATGAGCGGAGCAGGAGTACCTTGGCATACAACCGTAGAGCCTGCAATGGTAGCTGCTGGCAAGGGGTTTATAGTGACCGTAGCTGTTTGCCCTGTAATAACTCGAGTACAAAATGCAGCATTAGCATTTTCAATGCTTGTAATATTATACACAAATGAACCTGCAATATTTGTAGGTACTGATAAAGTATTGGTTAATAAACTTGTAATTATGGGAGTTTGAACTATTGCTGCCCCTCCATTTGTAGATAGTGTATAATTTATTTTATATGGCGGTAAGCCATCTGTAATGGTAAAGTTTAAATTAGGAGCTGGCTGATTTTGGCAGAGAGCTGTAGTACCTGTTAAAGTTACGTTTACCAAAGAAGGAACTATCACCTGCTGTGTAGTAGTTGCACTTATACAACCTGCAGTAGATATATTGGAGAATGTAACATCGTAAGTGCCAGGGCTGGCATATGCATGTACAGGATTTCTTATCGTTGAAGTGTTTCCAGCACCACTTGACGGTTCTCCAAAATTCCAAGTAAATAAATAAGTGGAGCTTGAATACGGAGTTTGGGGATTCGTTTCTGTAAATCGAACGGAATCTGCAGGGCAACCGGGTATACTGTTTGTAAAAGTTGCAATAGGTGCTGGTGGAACAACCAAGGTAAACTCAAAATCAGTTTCATTACCACTTGTACAACCATCGCCACTACTATTTGTTCTATATCCTCTTACTGATATAATGTATGTACCAGGTGCAGTGATACTATATTGTGTAGGTAATGAATACCAAGCAACTGGCTTACCGTTGCGAATATTAATAGAATCAAATGGTACTATGGGTGGTGTTCCAGTTCCAAAGACCATTACAGGAAAATTATTAGGGACAAAATTAGCAGCGTTTGTTACACTCCATCGCATAGAATCGAAACGTACTGCAACATTAGTACCTGCTGTAGGTCCTGAGTTACTTAATGCAGAATCGGGCAAATAAACACTAAACTTAAAAGGTGTATTTAAACATGCATAAGACGAACCATCGTTTATTATTCCATATTGCGATGGGGTAAATAACTGTTGGTTAAAATCACGGACATTAGTGCCTGCGTTATATCCGTAGCTCTCTACATTTCCAAAACCATACGCAATTGCATTAAAACCACTATCTGCTTGTAATCGAAAGACCGGACCTGCGGGTCTCGGTGCAATTGGATTGGTTACGTTTTCTTTTAAAAATGAAAAAGGCGTCCCAGTGATTGGAATAAAAGCTGCAGAGGGTGCAAACCCATTTATTTTAAAACTCGAGGTATTAGCTGTTTTCATTATCACGTTTAAATAATGAGTAGTAACAGCACTCTGTCCAGCAGGAACATTTGCCTGATATGCTGAAAAAACCGTTATATCATTTATGGTTTGCTCTAATGCACTTACAGCAATCATTTCGGGATCAGAATTAGTTGCAGGACTACCACAAGATTGACTTCTAATATATTGAATGACTTGAACAGGTTTATCTGCTTGGATGTAGGTTGGCCTAAAAGCAGAATATTCATAAAAATTACCTGCCGTTAGCCCTGTCAAAGTTGTAATAACTCCGTTATCCATTTTAGTAACAATGGTTGTAGGGTCTTTTACAAAAACTCTAATCATATCGGTGTTATTGTCGGTAGCAACAGTAGCATCTTTTTTCAATGGCCCAGTCATAAATAATTTTCCCCAAGCGCCAGATGGAAATAATTGTTGATAGAGATTATCCCCACCACTTGCATTTGCGCAGCCTATAGAAGACCAAGTTGTAGATGCAAAAACACCTATTTTGTTACATCCACTTGTCCCGGATGCAATAGACTTAACAATTGTTCCAGATGGATCTAAATTTCTTGGAAATTGTAATTGATAAACATCCCCAATGTTTGGTAAGGTAACCTGATAAGGAACACCAGCAGGATGTAATCCATTTCTTGTTGCTATTGTAGGGGTAATTTCAATTACTGTATTAATCTTTTCAGCAAATACATTAATTTGAGCATAACTATTAGCCGTCGCAGGAGTGTTGTTAGTATTAACATAACTAGGAATTATGTATTCTTTTCCCCAAACATTAGAAGGTAAAACCAAAGTAGCTCCCGACCTTGCTGAACGAATAATATGAGCAAAAACAACGACAGGTAAGTCAGAAACAACGCGAATTCCTTTTCCAGAAACAACATTGTCTTGAAAACCGCCTAAATAAACATTTGCATTTGTACTTATCACAGGAGCAGTTAATCCAATAAATCGAGGTGAAACGGAGTTTGCAACTACCGTGAAAGGAACAGATGTAGCTCCAACAAAAATCGTCCCAGATGTATTTACGTCACTAGTTATATATAAACCCATAGTTGATGCCGTACCATCAATATGCTCAGGATAAGGTATCCAAAAATCCTTCCCTTTATTGGAGAAACTCTGCCCAAAACTAAACGAATAAACTAAAGAAGTTATAAACGTAAGAAGTAAAATTTTTCTCATTTGCAAGTGGAGGATTTAAGTAAAATTAAAATCTATAAAATATAAGATGCCAATTTACAAAAAATTATTGAATGTGGGCTTTGGAAAAAGAAATTTGGAGCTGTAAGAGTACTTTAATAGAATTAATATAATTTTTAATTTTAATGTTTTATTTTCAATATTGTTTTAATGCAAATTATTAATAAACGAATAAATCTTTTCCTTCTAGTCAAAACGCATACTTTATCATTTATATTAAGTTGAATAACATTTTTAAACAATCTTAGTAGCTTTTTATCCCTTAAATTTGCAGCACAAAAATAAAAATTGCTATGAATTTTCAATTATCGGAAGAGCAGCTAATGATACAACAAGCTGCGAGAGATTTTGCACAAAATGAATGTTTGCCGGGTGTTATAGAAAGAGATGAACACCAAAAATTCCCAAAAGAACAAATAGAAAAGCTTGCTGACCTTGGTTTTATGGGTATGATGGTAAAACCAGAATATGGAGGAAGTGGACTAGATACAATGAGCTACGTAATAGCAATGGAAGAAATAAGTAAAATAGATGCAAGTGTAAGCGTGTGTATGAGTGTAAATAATAGCCTTGTGTGCTATGGCTTGCAAGAGTATGCAAATGAAGAACAAAAACAAAAATATTTAATACCACTTGCTCAAGGGAAAAAAGATGGTGAATTGCATATTGGTGCATTTTTATTGAGTGAGCCTGAAGCAGGTAGTGATGCTACTAGTCAACAAACAACAGCTGAAGATAAAGGCGATCATTACCTTTTAAACGGTACAAAAAATTGGATAACTAATGGCAACAGTGCAAGTGTTTATCTGGTAATTGCTCAGACAGATGTAAGCAAAGGAAGTAGAGGTATAAATGCTTTTATTGTAGAAAAAAATTGGCCTGGGGTAATTGTGGGTGCCAAAGAAAATAAACTTGGCATAAGAGGCAGTGATACGCACACGATTATGTTTGCAGATGTAAAAGTGCCTAAAGAAAATAGGATTGGTGAAGACGGTTTTGGATTTAAGTTTGCGATGAAAACCCTTGCAGGAGGCCGTATTGGTATTGCTGCACAAGCATTGGGAATAGCTAGTGGTGCATATGAACTTGCCTTGAAATATAGCAAAGTCAGAAAAGCGTTTAAGACCGAAATAATGAACCATCAAATCATTCAATTTAAGTTAGCAGATATGGCTACAAAAATTGAATGTAGTAGATTACTTTGCTTGAAAGCAGCCTGGGAAAAAGATCAACATTTGGATTATACTTTAAGTAGCTCTATGGCAAAAGTATTTAGTAGCGAAACTGCCATGTGGACCGCAACTGAAGCTGTGCAAATACATGGTGGTTATGGCTTTGTAAAAGAATACCATGTAGAACGTATGATGAGAGATGCAAAAATTACACAGATATACGAAGGTACAAGTGAGGTGCAAAGGATTGTGATTGGTAGAAGTATTTTGAAGTAAATTAAAGTAGTAAGTAATAAGTTTAGGCTTACTAATTTAGTTGAGATGATTAAATAATTTAATGAAAGTGCAAACAGTAAAATGATTGCACTTTTTTATTCTTGTTAACTTATTGAAACTTTGCAATTATTAGTTTAACCTTAAAAATAGAAATATACCAAATGTTACTCTTGAGAACAGAAAATATATTTGTATCTAAATATTGAAAGCAAAAAATAAGATTTTATAATTGATGAATAAAAGAAATTCTTGTTTATAAATAATACTCATTGAACATTACTACTATTGTTGACAAAAAACACAAACATCCTTTAAAATATACTCATTACTTATAACTTATAATTAAACACTATCTTTAAATTTATTCGCAACACATCATGAGCATCATCAAAATTGAGAACCTACACAAAGCATACGAACAAAACCAGGTACTTAAAAATATCAACCTAGAAATGGCTGCTGGACAGATTGTTGGATATATCGGTCCGAATGGTGCAGGAAAAAGTACGACTATAAAAATATTGTGTGGCATTACAAGCGAATTTGACGGCGAAGTATGGGTAATGGGAATGGATGTACGTAAAAACGCAATTGAAATAAAACAAAAAATAGGATATATACCGGAGCTTGCTGCCTTGTATGAAGTGCTTACCCCTATAGAGTATCTTAGGTTTAGCGGTAAATTATACAACTTGGATGAAGGCATCATTTCAAAAAAAACAAATGAACTGCTTCGCCTTTTTGAGTTAAATGATAAGGCAAATAACAGAATGACAAGTTTTAGCAAGGGCATGAAACAAAAAGTATTGCTTATAAGCGGACTCCTTCACAATCCCGAAATAATATTTTTAGATGAACCGCTAAGTGGGTTAGACGCTAACGCCGTTATTTTAGTAAAAGAAATATTGTCACAATTAAAAACTGCAGGTAAAACAATTTTTTATTCATCTCACATAATGGATGTAGTAGAAAAAATAAGCGATAGGATTATAATTATAGACAAAGGAGAAGTAAAAGCCGATGGTAGTTTTGAGGAATTGAAAACTAGGGCACATGAGGGTTCCCTAGAAAGTATTTTTACATCTCTCACAGGTGGAAGTGCACAACATCAAAACACAGCCAATGAATTTATTAATATTTTAAACAGCTAAGCATGGATAAGTTAATTATGAAATTTGTGCTTTGGATTGCAAAAATGTTTTTAAAGAAAGATGTAAACTTTCAACAGCTAAAAATTATTATAGAAACAAAATTACTGATGGATAGGCGACGTGTTCGAGTGAATATGAAGCAACAAAACGCAAAGAAAGATCCGAGCAATCAAATACTGATGACCATGATTGTATATGGGTTTATGGGTTTATTTATAGGTGTTATTGTTATTGGAATGCCCAATATTATTATGAGTATGGCTATCGTACATTCTTATATTTTATTTATGATGGCGATGACACTTATTACAGATTTTAGCACCGTACTACTAGATACTACCGACAATCAAATCATACTCCCCCGCCCCGTTGCAAGCAAAACATTTTTTATAGCTAGGCTAATTCATATACTTGTTTATTTATTACAATTTACCATTGCCTTATCGCTCATTCCATTAGTTTGTACATTTATTGCATATGGTTTTTTTGTAGGAGTTGCATGTATTGCAACCATTTTTCTTACCGTAATGTTTTCTGTATTTATCACTTATTTATTGTATGGTTTAATATTGAAAGTTAGCAGCGAAGAAAAAATTAAAGATATTATTAGTTGGTTTCAAATAATAATGACAATTGTCTTTGCAGCAGGTTTTCAGATTTTACCAAGGCTGATAAATTTTGATGCAATTGAAAAGAAATTTACTATGGCGACATCATGGTATCATTATTTACTGCCTCCCATGTGGATGGCAAATGCATTGGAAACTGTACAAAAGGGAATATTTGATTTGCCACATTTATTAATGATTGTACTCGCACTTTTTCTCCCTCCATTTACTTTTTGGATAATGATAAAATTTCTTGCACCAAATTTTGCAAAGAAAATTGCAGCAATGGGTAATACCAATAGTAATGATAACACAACCACCATAAACAATGTTTCTAACACAAAAAATTCAACAGAGGAAAAAATAGCAGCAATAATTTGTAAAACAAGAACCGAGCAAGCAGGTTTTGAGCTAACATGGAAAATGACGAGTAGAGATAAAACTTTTAAAATACAATTTTATCCAAGCCTAGCTTATTTAGCAGTATTTGCATTCATCTTCGTTTTTAAAAGCGGCAAAGGATTAGCAGAATCTTGGCAAAATTTGGGTAATACAAATATGTTTTTATGGTTTGTGTATTTATCAAATTTTACTATGGCAACAGGTTTGGCATTGGTAGCTTTTAATGATAATTTTGCTGCGGCATGGCGTTATTATACAAGCCCTATAAACAACCCTGGCAATTTAATAAGTGGGTCTATAAAAACAATGTTAATAAAATTCTATATGCCTATTTTTTTAATACTCTTTGCGTTTTCTTTTTACGTGTGGGGCCCTAAAATAATAGATGATTTTATACTAGGCTTTTTCAATAATATTATCATGCTATTGGTAATGTCGATACTAGGCAAGAAATATCTACCATTTAGCACACAATTAAATGTAAAACAACAAGGCGGTAAATTTGTAAAAATGATTTTACAAATGCTCATCATCGGAGTAATTGTAGCATTGCATTATTTCACATTAAAAATATGGTGGCTTACGATTTCGCTAGTACCTTTTTCAGCCGCAGCTTGTTATTTTTTATTTTTAAAAATTCAACATTATGGGTGGGCAGTTATTGAAGAATAGACATTAGATATAAGACACAAGACATTAGATATAAGACACAAGATTTTAGATATAAGATTTTAGACATTAGATACATGACATAAGAAGAAGACCAATTAGTTTATGAAGTCAGTCTAAAGAATTAGATTCTAATCTTGCTACTTGATACTAAATACTTGATACTATCTATAAATACTTGATACTAAATTATGGTAAATACAGAAAAATACAAAGAAATATACAAGCACTTAACATTGAAAAATTCAACGCTTGTTGCAGTATCTAAACTAAAACCTGCAACTGATATAACCACAATTTATAAACTTGGCCATAGAGATTTTGGAGAAAACTATGTTCAAGAGTTGGTAGAAAAAGTAGCACTATTACCAAATGATATTCGGTGGCATTTTATTGGCCATTTGCAAAGCAACAAAGTAAAATATATTGCGCCATTTGTTCATTTAATTCAGGGTGTAGATAGTGAAAAACTTTTGGCTGAAATAAATAAGCAAGCTGCAAAAAATAATAGAACAATCAATGTATTGCTACAAGTACATATTGCTAAAGAAGAAACAAAATTTGGTTTTGACGAAGCAGAAATAATGCATATAGACGTAAAATCTTTCCCTAATGTAAATATTATTGGATTGATGGGTATGGCAAGTTTTACAGAAGATGAAGCACAAGTAAGAAGAGAATTTGTCTCTTTAAAAGTACTTTTTGATAAAATAAAAGTGGAAAAGGAAATTGATTTAACAACGCTTAGCATGGGTATGAGTAATGATTATGAACTTGCAATTAATTGCGGAAGTAATATGGTTCGTATTGGTAGTTTGTTATTTGGTAATAGGTCGTGAAATTTTACCGCCGAGGGGTAGAGACGCAAAGAAATACCTGAGAATTTTAGTAGACACGAATTATACAAATTTTCACGAATAGTTTTTTAATTGTTGGCTTATTATAAGAATTTGAAATTAAATTTAATGCATTTTATTCGTGAAAATTCGTGTCATTAGTGGCAAAACACTTTTTTCCGATTTAGCGCCTCTGCGGTTAAAAATAAATGTTAAAATATCTTTTCTAATATGTATTTTAAACGCTTATTTAATCAATATCAATAGAGAATGATAACTTTAACTTATGACAAACGAGTTTGACAAACAAAGACACCGTAAAGCGTTTTTTTACACAGCCGCCATTTGTGGCTTACTCTTGCTTGCATTTATTTTTATAAGCTGGAAAGTATTACCGCCAGCACCTCCAGTAATTAATGAATTAATGGAAATAAACCTTGGCAATAACGATGAAGGTTTTGGTGAAGAACAACCGCTTGTGAAGGGGGAACCTGCGCCTGAAAAACCAGAAACAATACCTGCATCAACACCACAAGAAGCAGCTACAGAAACTGCGCCAGAAGAAAAAGTAATACCCGATGAAAATGCTGAAGAAACTGCAGCACCAGTTTCAAAACCTATTACAAAGATTACACCTAAAAAAGTAGAGACTCCATTACCTGTTGTAAAACCTTCGCCAAAGCCAAGAACAAACCCAGCTCCGGTTGTTGCTAAGCCCACTCCTGCACCAAAACCAAAATTTACCATGAAAGGTGGAACGGGAAACGGCGGTAATAATCCTACGCAAGACAATGGCTATACCATGCAAGGGAACAATAAAAATGGTAAAGGCGACGCTGGTGACCCTAATGGAAATAAAGATTCTTATGGTACAAAACCGGGAGGAAAAGTTGGTGGTCCAAAAGTGATAAGTGGTAATAGAAAAGTAATTCGTTACTATTCTTTTACAGGCGAATTAGATAAAGCAACTATAAACGCTGTAATAAAAGTTTCGCCTGCAGGTATGGGTACATTCATACGTATAGGACAAGGAAGTACAAGCACAGCTTCAGCCTATGCAAATGCAATAAGAGGCTATTTACAAAGTATGAAATTTGATGTAGCTGAAGAAGAAAGTATAGTTACTGTTCAGTTTAATTTTAATGTGCAGTAATTTTCATAAACATTTTCATTCTTCAAATTTACATTCTACATTTGGCAAAATGAATTACCAACAAACGCTCGATTATCTTTACTGTCAACTACCAATGTTCAGTAGAGTCGGTAGCAGTGCATACAAAGAAGATTTACATAACACACTTGCACTTTGCGAAAGCATTGGTAATCCACACACAAAATTTAAAACTGTTCACATAGCCGGTACAAATGGAAAGGGAAGTACAAGTCACATGTTGGCAGCTATCTTACAACAGAATGGATATAAAACCGGCCTTTACACATCGCCACATATCAAAGATTTTAGAGAACGTATTCGTATCAATGGAAAAATGATTGAACAAGATTTTGTTGTGGAGTTTGTAGAGAAAACCAAAGCCATAACCATCGAAACTAGCCCTTCCTTTTTTGAGCTTACAGTAGCAATGGCTTTCGATTATTTTGCAAAAGAAAAAGTAGATATCGCCATTATTGAGACTGGTTTAGGTGGAAGATTAGATAGTACGAATGTAATAACGCCTATTTTGTCTGTCATTACAAATATTGGTTATGATCATCAAAATATCTTAGGCGATACATTAGAAGAAATTGCTTTTGAAAAAGCTGGAATCATAAAAAAAGAAATTCCAGTAGTAATTGGTGAATACAATGGAGCCACAAAAAAAGTATTTCTAGAAAAAATACAAAAAGAAAATGCTCTAGTCTACTTTGTGCAAGATGAATATATTGCTGGTAATATTAAATATGATAGTAAAAATCTTTCTTTAGATGTAATCAATACCAAACTAAACATAACCGAACATTTCAATTTAGATTTAAACGGTATTTATCAAGCAAAAAATATATGTACTGTTTTATGTGCAGAAGAAATATTAATAAATTTAGGCTTTAAGCTTACAAATGAAAATAAAAAAATTGCATTAGCAAATGTAAAAAAAATTACAGGCCTGCAAGGTAGATGGGATGTGTTGCAA
>JANMFB010000322.1:0-7851 GCA_031377605.1 Ferruginibacter sp. | reverse complement strand
ATTGCATTCTATGAATTGATATATAATTGTTTTATATTCTAAAGATATTAAAAAAAGGAATAACATGGAATGGGTTTATAATAGAAAATGGGAGATGTAGAATTATATCATATTTTAATTTTTTTTAGCGTTTGCTATGTGTACTATGAAGCAAAGTATATATGCTTTATCTAAATACGTTTTTCACTCCGGATTTTAAGTATAAACATTTGTTAAGCTTATACCATCTTTTTTTTATAAATATTAAAAATGATTATCTTGAAATATTGTATGGTATTATGTCGATTGTAATTCACATTTGATTATATATGATTAGAATGCGTATTAGCAACTCTACGAGAATTGGAGGTCATCAAGGAAATAAAAAAAGACCGCTGAAGGGCGGTCTTTTTTGAATTATAATTAACTGTATTATTTTTTTGGCAACAAAACAGCATCTATTACGTGTGTTACTCCGTTGCTAGAAATTACATCTGCAGTAGTTACTGCAGCACCATTTATCATTACTTTACCTTCTTTTACAGATACTGTAAGTTCTTCACCTTGTACTGTTTTAATTTTCTGTCCGTCTTTTAAATCAGCTGCTTTTACTGCACCAGCTACTACATGGTATGTAAGTATACCTGTAAGTTTTGCTTTATTTTCTGGTTTTACTAAGGTTTCTACTGTTCCTTTTGGTAATTTGTCAAACGCTGCATTTGTTGGAGCAAAAACTGTGAAAGGCCCTGCACCACTTAAAGTTTCAACTAAACCTGCTGCTTTTACTGCTGCAACTAAAGTTGTGTGCTCAGAAGAACCCAAGGCGTTCTCTACAATATTTTTTGATGGTACCATGTTTGCTCCTCCCACCATTACACCTGTTTCTACTTTTGGAGAATCAACAGCTGGTGTGTCAATTTTTGGTGTTTCTGTAGCAGTTTCTGCTTTCTTCTCTGTTTCAGAGCAAGATGATAATACAATTGTAGCTATTGCTGCAAATGATAATAATAATTTTTTCATAATTTTTTTTAAGTTAATGTGTGTTTGGACTTACGACGGTTAGAGTTAAATAGATTTATTATAAGTTAAAAGTTTTTATCTCCTCTTTGGATCTTATTACAAAGAGATTACCCCAGCAAAATCAAAGCTTTAATGCGCCTACCCAAAATATATAACAAAAAGAAAACCCATTCAAATATGAATGGGTTCTCAATTTTATATCTTGTGTCTTAAATTTTATCTCTAAAATCTAGTAACGATACATATCACTCTTAAATGGTCCTTCTTTTGGGATACCCAAATAAGCAGATTGTTCATTCGTTAATTCATCTAATACTACATTGATTTTTGCAAGGTGAAGGCGAGCCACTTTCTCATCTAGGTGTTTTGGTAAAACATAAACTTTGTTTTCGTAGTTAGCACTGTTCTGCCATAATTCAAGCTGAGCAAGTGTTTGGTTTGTGAATGAGTTACTCATTACAAAACTTGGGTGGCCTGTAGCACAACCTAAGTTTACCAAACGACCTTCTGCCAATACAATTACATGTTTTCCGTCTATTGTGTATAAATCTACTTGTGGTTTGATAGTATTTTTGGTATCGCCATAAGTACCATTTAACCAAGCCATATCTATTTCAATATCGAAGTGACCAATGTTACAAACAATTGCTTTGTCTTTCATGCTACGGAAATGAGCTTCAGTAATCAAATCTCTACAGCCAGATGCGGTTACAATAATGTCTGCTTCTTTCACTGCATCAATCATTTTCTTTACTTCAAAACCATCCATTGCAGCTTGTAAAGCACAAATTGGATCTATTTCTGTTACAATAACTCTTACACCAGCACCACGTAGACTTAATGCACTTCCTTTTCCTACATCACCATAACCGCCAACTACAGCTACTTTACCTGCCATCATAATATCAGTAGCCCTGCGTATTGCATCTACCAATGACTCTTGACAACCGTATTTGTTATCAAATTTAGATTTAGTAACAGAATCATTGATGTTAATTGCAGGAATAGGCAAAGTGCCTGCAGCCATACGCTCGTATAAACGATGTACACCTGTTGTTGTTTCTTCGCTTAAACCTTTTATACCACTAATTAATTCAGGGTACTTATCAAATACCATGTTGGTTAAATCACCGCCATCATCTAATATCATATTCAATGGTCTATCAGATCCACCAAAAAATAGTGTTTGCTCTATACACCAATCAGATTCTTCTTGTGTTTGTCCTTTCCAAGCATACACACCTAAACCTGTAGCCGCTATTGCAGCAGCTGCTTGATCTTGTGTAGAAAAAATATTGCACGAGCTCCACTTTACTTCTGCACCAAGGGCTGTAAGTGTTTCTATTAAAACTGCAGTTTGAATGGTCATGTGTAAGCAACCTGCGATGCGAGCACCTTTTAGGGGTTGGCTATCTCCAAACTCTGCACGCAAACTCATTAAGCCAGGCATTTCTGCTTCGGCAAGCATTATTTCTTTACGACCCCAATCTGCAAGGGTAATATCTGCAACCTTATTTTTTAGGCTGAAATCGATTCCTGTTATTGTTTCCATTATTAATTTATTTTAGAACGCAAATATAATACTGTAGGAAAATATTCTGTGTAAAAATGAATTTTTAGAATAAATGTTCATAATTTAGTCATATTGAAGAATAATAATACTATTTACCATGCCAAAAGAACTCATAAAAGAAGAAACCACTACGGAAGTTTTAGCACTTGATAAAAAAGACTTAGCCATACTCGCTTTGTTGCAGCAAAATGCAAAAATAACGGTGAAAGAAATATCTGAAAAAATACACTTGAGCACTACACCCGTACACGAACGTATCAAACGAATGGAAGCTGATGGTGTGATAAAACAATATGCTACTTTGGTAAATCATACAAAAGTGAAAAGAGGTTTAATGGTTATATGCTATGTTTCACTAAAAGCACACAGCAAAAATGCAGGTGTAAAATTTATTAGTACTATAAATGAATTACAAGAAGTGATAGAATGCTTCAGCATATCTGGCGAGTTTGATTTTATGCTAAAAGTGGTTTCAGAAAATATGGATAGTTACTATAATTTTCACGTGAACAAGCTTAGCCAAATAGAAAATATTGGCCACGTACAGAGTGTGTTTGTAATGGGAGTGATAAAAGATACGGTGCAGTTGGTTCATTAGAAACTAGATTTTAATGAGTAGATAAATATCCAAATTGATTTTTTGTGAATTAACAATAAATTTGGTAAAACTAAAAATGTTAGTATATTTGTGCTAATCAAATTAGTTGTTATGTCACAAGCAGGCTTAAATCTAAAATACCTACGCAAACTACGTGGATGGACACAAGAGGAATTTGCTATTAAACTTGGCATTAAAAGATCGCTCATTGGTGCATACGAAGAGGAGCGTGCAGATCCTCGATTGGATGTACTAGAAATAGTATCCGAAATATATAAGTTAAGTTTAGATGAACTCTTTTTAAAGGATTTAAGTGTAGAAAGCGGTAGCTACTTGATGAAGCGTCGTCGCCAGAAAATGATGATGAGTAGCGAAAGTAATCTTATACACTTTGTTCCAGTAAAAGCAGCAGCTGGTTACCTTGCAGGTTATGGCGATGCTGAATTTATAGATGAACTAAATACATTTACATTGCCTATGCTTGCAGGAGGAAATTACCGAGCATTTGAAATAATAGGGGATAGTATGTTGCCTACACCAAGCGGTAGTATTATTGTAGGAGAAAAAACAGAATCACTAGAAGATGCAAAAAATAACAATGCTTATATAGTGGTAAGTAGAAATGAAGGTATCGTTTACAAAAGAGTAGTGCGTAATGCAAAGCAAAAAAGTAAAATCACTTTGGTGAGTGATAATCCAAATTACCAGCCTTATCAAGTAAATGCGGAAGATATTATGGAATTGTGGGCGGCACAGGTTGTAATTGGTAAAGTAGCAACGCAACAAAGATGGGATGTAAATTCGCTAGCAAGTCTTGTTAATAATTTGCAAGATCAAGTGAGTAGTATGAAGAAGAAAATGAATTAGGGAAATTGGGAATTAGGAATTGGAAGTTAGTCTTAAAAAATGGGCTGCATTAGTTTATGTGAATTTTTTGTATGTAGATTAATACTTTCAGATAAAATTCTAAATTCCTAGTCGCTGATCTAGAATCAATAACTCGCAAATTAAAAGCTAAACTTCTAAAGCTAAACTCTAAAACCTCTATAACTCACTAATAATAATCTCAAAACTCGTAACTTTATTTATACATCAACAAAACAAATACATCAATTTAAAACAAAAGTCATGATAAAATTACAAATTGTAGGAAATCTTGGAGCAGATTGCATCCAAAAAGAAGTTAGTGGTAAAAATGTGATAAACTTTAATGTTGCACATTCGGAAAAGTACAAAGATGCACAAGGTAATCCTGTAGAAAAGACAACCTGGGTAAATTGCGCTTATTGGACAGATAAAACTGCTGTAGCTCAGTATCTATTAAAAGGTAAGACTGTTTATGCAGAGGGTATACCTGAGGCTGATGCTTATACAAACAAAGAGGGTCAACCTGCTTCTACATTAAGAATGCGGGTATTGAATTTACAACTACTTGGTGGTAATACGGATAGTAGTCAACAAGGTCAACAATCTTCTCAAAACAATTATTCTAATGCTGGAAATGTAACTAATAGTGGTACAACAGCAGCTCCTGCTATGAGATCACAACCTTTGCCTGCGGCAGACATGCCTTTGGATGATGATTTACCATTTTAAGCAAAATATATTTATGAAACTAAAAGCTCCCATTTGTGGGAGCTTTTTTATTGTAAGGTAAATTACATGCGAAATATAATTATTAAAAAAACAATCTCTCTACAGTCCAATACAAAGCAATCAAGGCGATTAGTACAGATAATGGAATTACAATTCTTTTATGATACCAAGTTTTTTCAGAAAACCATTTACCAATTATAAACCAAGCACCGAGTATAATTGCTACTTGAGCAAGCTCCACACCTACATTAAACATTAAAAGCGATATGAGGTAAGATTTTTCAGGCAATCCCATAGTGCCAAGTGCATTTGCAAAGCCCATTCCATGTACTAATCCAAAAAGAAATACAATTCCAACACGAGATTTTTTAAAAGTAGGAGAGAAGATATTTTCTAGAGCAACGTAAGCAATAGAGATTGCAATAATAGGTTCTACAATTGCAGGCGATGGTGTTATGATGTTAAACGTTGCTAACCCTAGGGTAATGGAATGTGCTATAGTAAATGCTGTTGCTTGGTACAATACTGGTTTTAATTTTGGACTCAATAGAAATAAACTTAGTACAAATAAAATATGATCGAAACCTAAAGGAATTATATGTTTAAACCCAAGTTGTAAGTATAAAATGGCGGCATCATACTTGCTCATTTTTTCTAATTCGCCTACTACATCATGTGCCCATAAAGTATTATTAGCAAAAAAAAGTAATATGGTTATACCAATTATTTTATAGAGATTATTCTTCATTTTATTTTTCTTTGAACTAATTTAAAAACTAATTGCAATTCCTGCTTTTACAAAGAGCGGACTACCAGGTGTATAGTGAATTTCAGTAACAGCATCAGGTTCATTTTGTAATCTTGTTGTAGTTTCAAATTGGGCTTCCTTCCATTTTTTATTTAGCATATTTTCTATGGTTATGCTAAAATCAATATTTCTTACTTTGTAATTTGTAACTGCATCCAACAAAAAATAACCCTTAGCAGTTAAGCCATAATCTTCATTTGCAGCTCTATCTCCCATGTAACGATAACGAAGTGAAGCACTCAGTTTATTATCTAATTTTGCAGTAAGGCCACCAATACTTGTAAAAGTTGGTGCAAGTGGAATATAATTTTCTCCTTTAGTTTGTTCAATTGATCTGGGTTTTGCAATGCTTACATCTACATCTGCGTACAACCATTTAGTAGCCTGGTATCTTGTTATAAAATCTATTCCAATTCTTCTCGATTTTCCGCTTGCTTCTACTACCCCTTCATCGCCTACGTAAACAAATTCTTGCTCCGATAATAAATGCCAAAAGATAGTTTTTATAATAAGGTTTTTAGTAGGTTTTAGTGAAATACCAATGTCGGTTCCGTATACTTTTGGTAAAATATTTTTTACCGAATCTGCTAATATTACCCGTGCATCGTTGCTGTGAAATCCAATACCATTATTTAAAAATAAACTTACTTTACTCGATACATTATAATTGAAATTTAGTTTTGGGCTAAAAGCAGATTTTGAAATATAACGGAAATTTTCATCGCCTATTAAACTGTTTTTATAACCGAATCGGAAATTATCTAGGCGTAAACTCCCATTTGCAGTTAACTTGTTTGTAAGTTCTATTGTTTCATTTGCGTACACAAAACTATTCGTTTCCTTAATGCTTCCGTTTTGAATAAATGCGTCTAATATTCTTTTTGGAGCGCTTGCTAGGCTTATATTTCCAATGTTATCATATCTAAAGCCTGCACCAAAACTAGTAGTTGTTTTTTTGTTTAAAATAATTCCAACTTTTTTTATTTTAGCTGAGTAGCCATATATGTTTCTTTGTTCCCTTTGGTTTATCATATCCCCATTTATAGGGTTGTTTAAGAAAAATGTAAAATTTGAAAATAAATTGAAGTTATAATTTGTATAATAAGCCTGTTGTGATAAATCCCAATTGCTTTTCATTGCTTTTGAAAATAGCACAGAAAAATTTGTACGACTAGTATTCCCACCTTCGTTGTTATCTATTGATCCAAACCTACCAATACTTTTATCATTCACTGCACGGTCAGGTATTTGCCCCGAAGCATTCCATTTGCTATTGAATGTAGAAAACAAAATATTAAGTTTGGTATTACTATTTTTTATGAGACTGTATTTACCCATTATATTAAATCTCTTAAAGTTCTGTGGGCTTTCAAAATAGCCATCGTTTTTTACAAACTCCGAAGCTATATATAATTGCTCTTTTTTCTTTTCATTACTACTCCCAAAAACTTTTACCAAAACTGAAAGTCGTTGCATGTTAAATTTTCCTACTTCTATTTTAAAACTATTTTTATCTAAAAAGTCCTTTGTTTTAAAATCTACAAATCCTGCTGTTGATAGATTCCCTTTTTCTGCATTGTATGGGCCTTTATCAAAATTTACTTTCTCTATTGTTTCAGGATTTAGAAAATGCAAATCAGCATAGCCTTGTCCATGTGCATGGCTAGTCATATTTACAGGTAATCCATCTACAGTTATACTAATATCTGTTCCATGGTCTATATCAAAACCTCTTAAAAATATTTGCTCTGCTTTACCGCCTCCCGCATGTTGCGCTATAAATAAGCCTGGTATTATTTTTAACACATCTTGGGAACTATTTACTGGGCGAAGTTTTAAATCGATAGCAGCAATCTTTGCGTAATGGTTAAATTTTTCTGAGCTAACAGTTATATTATTAAAAGTGAGGCCAATCTTTTCTAATTCGATTCTTAATGGGTTATTGTTTTTTTCATTTAGTAAAATCGTGACAATTTTTGTACTATATCCAATGTGTGAAACTTCTATGGTACAATTTCCCTGAGTAAGTTTTTTTATTATACAGCTACCAAAAGCATCAGTAGCAGAAACTTTGCTTGTTTCTTTCACAGTGAGCGTTGCATTTTCAATTCTATTACTGTTTTCTTTATCTACTATTATAACGGTGAGTTGTAGATTTTGTGCTATAGTTGATTTGCAAATTAATAGGGAGGAGCACAGTATTAGTGCTATTATTTTATTCATTGTTTAGTTTTTTTTCACAAACGATTTGTATTAAAAAAAAGTTTTTTTAAGTTT
>JANMFB010000233.1:0-5633 GCA_031377605.1 Ferruginibacter sp. | reverse complement strand
AACTATTGTAGGTTTCCATCCATTATCTGCAGCTGCAGGGGTTTCGTAATCAGCATTACCCCACTCCCCTGAAGTAAATCCTTGAGTATAGAATCTTGTAGCGTATCCTATGTTTCGAGTAAATGATTGTTTAGTAACTTTTGTAACTCCATAATCAAATAAACCATATGCAGCCCCTGCTGGTCCAGCAGCAGTTTGCAACGCCGATACAGCGATATCTAAAACTGCTTGACGAGCTGTTTCTTCTCCAACATTTGGATCCATAACAGTATTATAAGCAATATTTGTTTTAGTAGCTAAATCTACAACACCAAAACCTGTTCCGATAGCTCCAAGAGCGTTACCAAAACCAGCAATAGTATTTCTCATTTTACTAAGGCTAGCAATTTCACTATTCAAATTTGACATTATTGAATTTACAGCCTGTAATCCCTTCTTGTCGCCTACTGTTTTAAATCTTTTCGCAAAATCCTTATAATATTCTAATTCCCATTTTAATTTATCTTTTGCTAACCCTATTGTTCTTTCATATTCCGTTTTTTTTCGAATATATTTTTGTAGAAAATCTAGGGATGCATTTGCATTTGATAAATCTGTATTTAATGCATCTACACGATTTGCTACTGGGTCAAGTACAACTGCAGGAGATGGTGCTTGACCACAAGGGGATGATTCAAGCCCTAAAATATCAATCCCATTAGCCGGATTATTATGAACATACTGATACATCCCCATACCATCTGCATACCCAATTAAATCTCTTTCATTGAATGTGCCGGTTGCAGGATTGTATTCTCTGAATAAAAATTTATTGCTTGCAGTAGCGCTGTCATATTGCTGCCCTGTAAATCCAAAAAGATTGCCTGTAGGGCTTGTTGGCAATACGTTGCCAAGCGAATCGTATCTGGTTTGTTTGCCATACACATCGTATTCATATTTTTCTACCGTATTACCATTGCTATTCGTAATGGCTTCTACACTGTTCAATTCATTTTGATGGAAATAATAATTTGCTCCGTTTTTTTCATTAGCAACCGGCAATAAAAAATTACTGAAAATGGTTTTATTTTTTATTACGCCTGCTGCATCTCTCTCTTCAATTTGCGACAAGCCTGAAAAAGTATATTTTAATAAATTGCCATTAAAGTTTTTTTGCACCCTTCTGCCAAAGCCGTCGTACAAATAAGTCAACACGTTTGTGGGTGAGGAAGAGTCTTTTTGTAACCTGCCTTCCACATCATATTTTTTATAAAAACTACCATCGTAGGTAAGGTTGCCCCGCACATCGTAGGTATAATTTATATTTTGAGAACCTCCATTGCTGCTTAATAACTGGTTTAAATTATTTGTCGAATAAGTTGTGCCTGTTCCGTTCAAATTTGCATTGGTACGGTTGCCCAACGCGTCGTAGGTGTAGGTATTTTGAAGCAGCGGGCTACCAGCAATTCCTTTTTTATAATTGGTTAATCTGTACCCATTATCGTAAACAAACTGCTCCGATTTTGTGGGTGTATTTATCCTCGTAAGTGCCGTTTTGTTCATTTCGTTATCGTAACTGATATTGGCATTTTGTATTGCACCATTGCCAGTAGTATAGTTGATAAGCCTGTTGTTTGCATCGTACTGCATATTAGTAACAATTCCGTTTGCAAGCGTTTTTGAAACCACTTGGTCTGTATTGTTATAGGTATAACTCACTACAACATTTCCATTTTTACTGATGCTGAGCAATCTGTTTCTGGTATCAAATAACTTAGTGATGCTGGTACTATCGGGGTACACGGTCGATTGTGTTCTGCCCGCAGTATTGTAGGCATAGTTTACAGTTCTTCCTGCAAAACTTTCTGATATTATCCGGTTAAGCAAATCATAATTGAGTGTAACCGTACCTGCGTTGTTGGTAGCGGTTTTTATTCTACCAATAGCATCATATGTATAATTATATATTTGCCCGTCAGGTAAAGCTTTTGCAACAATCCTGTTGAGCGTATCGTAAGTAAAAATGATACTAGTGCCATCTGTCAATCTTTTCGCAGTAATATTACCTTTGTTGGAGTAGCTGTATTCCATATAATTTCCGTCGGGATATGTAGTACGTTTTACCCTGTTTAAATTATCGAACGTATAGTTTGTTATATTGTTGTTGGCATCTTTCAATGCAGTAACATTGCCTTGCACATCATATGTGGCAGTTGTTATAGAGCCGTTGTTATCTGTTACTGTTTTTATTCTATTTAAGCTATCGTAGCTGTAGGTGCTTGTTTTACCATTTCTGTCAGTAACAGATACTATATTGCTGTTTTTATCATAGGCTATTAAAGAGGAATTCCCTAAAGCATCTATAATTTTTTTAATTCGATTGATGCTATCATACTCTACTGTAGTGTTTGCGCCGGTGCCGTTTTTGAAGCTGGTTAGGTTGTTATTTTTATCATAACCCAATTGGGCCACAATTCCGTTTGCATCACTAACAGCCGTTACCCGGTCTAAATTATCATACACATAACTGTATTGCCCACCATTAGGAAGTGATGCTGCTGTTATGTTTCCTTTGCTATCATAGGTTAAACCTGTCGTATTGCCAAGGGCATCTTTAATAGATGTCAGTCTGTTTTTAGTATCATATCCAATTGTAGTGTTAGCCCCAACTGCATTATTTAAACTCGTTACATTGTCCATTGCATCATAGCCAACCGTTGTTTTGTTCCCCATAGCATCTTTAAACTCTACCAACCGGTTACTTGCATCGTATTTAAGCAAACTGTTTTCGCTATTTTGGTTTTTTATTAAGGTTGCATTTCCTTCTGCATCATATGTGAGTTGTATGTTGTTGTTGATAGGATCCGTAATTTTTTTCATTCTGTCTAAAATATCATATTCCATGCTGCTGGTGTTGCTTCGTGCATCGGTGTACGATAATAGATTGCCTCTTGCATCGTGGCTAAGTATTGCATTGTAACCGTTGGGAGCCGATACTGTGGTTGGGTTTCCGAGGGCATCGTAGTTGTAGGTAAATATATTTCCTTTAGGATCTGTACTGCTGATGATATCTCCATTTGCGTTGTAAGCTGCAGTGTACACAAGATTGCCGGGCTCTGTAATTTGTATTAGATTCCCTTTTATATCGTAAACAATATTTGTGGTAAATCCTTTTGCATCGGTGGCGCTCGTAACTCGGTTAAAGTCGGTAGAGTAGGTGTAGGTCATTGTTTGATTAAGTGCATCTTTCATCGTAAGCATGTTGCCTCTGTTATCGTATGTATAAGTAGTTATATTTCCGTTGGCATCTGTTTGCTTTGTTTTATTTCCTTTTGTGTCGTACTCAAACGTCATGTTATACCCACAACAATTGCTTTCCATGGAGGTTACCCACGAAATATTTTCAAAGTTTTGGTATTTGTATTTTGTAACCTGGTTGCTACCGCTTTGCAAGTAATCTGTAACGGTTGTTATTTTTAAAGTGGTATCATAGCTAAAACTCTGGCGTTTGTTGCAACCAATAATTTCTCGTATGGTGTAATCACCATAATAAATAATATCTACTGTGTTATTGTTTTTATCCGAAAGGGTTTTCATTGGCCCATTTACCAAATACGTATATTTTGTTGTGCCGCCTAGCGGGTCGGTTACCTGTTTTAAATTATTTACATTGTCATAGGTGTAAGAATAAATTCTTGTGGGCGATGTGATGGCATCTGTAATGGTAATTAGATTTCCGCCGCTGTTGTAGGCAAGTGTAATGCTTTGCCCTGCAGTATTTGTAATGGTTGTAAGCAATGAATCTGTATAAGCAAAATTTAAAAAATTACCATTAGGTTCCTCCATCCGGGTAATTTTTCTATGCACGGCATTGTCAAAAAAATATTTTATTCCATTCAACTCTTTTACTAAAAACTTATTGGGTTGGTATTGGGTGAGTGCGTTATAAATACCATTTTGTGGCAGATAAACGGACCCATTATATTTGTAAATATCTTCTCTTCCATCGCCCCAAATAATTGTTTTGCCCGAAGCTGTATCATTTACATATGCAGCACTGTACATGCTGCTCCAGCCTTTACCGAAACCAATGTTCTGCTCAAAATTAAAACTGTTGTAATAAAAACTACCATTCATATCAAGCCCTCTTGAGGTAAGAAACACATCATTTCTGGTTAAAAATAAATTGCCAGACATGGTATTAACTTCCGTACCTAGCGGTCCCGGCTTTTTGGGTGTATTAATATTTTGGGCAGATGCATCTACCAAGAGCATTAAGGCTACAAAAGCAACCATCCAATATTTTTTATTTCCTAAAAACATAATTTTCTTTTTTAAAATTGAAACAGCTTTTATTTTAAAATATAATTACCATAAGTATGAGCTGGGAAGGTAACGGGCGCTTTACTGTACAGTGTTATAGTGCCCGAGCCACCTGCCCTTATTATTCCCGGAGGGCCACCTGGTTCGGTAAGTTCCAGATAAATACTACTGGATGCATTGGCTAAACCTGCAGTTGTAGTTGCTATAGGAAAGCCATCAATACAGTACAATATTCTGGTTTGCGCAGCAATATCTACATTAGTGGGATTGCTATAATTTATCTGTATTACAAATGGCCAACCACCAAATGCCAGCGGGGGTAATACAATTTCTGCTACCAATTGGCTATTCAAGCCGCTTGGTGCATTGGGTGCACATCCAACATCGTTGCCGTTACCCGGTATTCCGTTCGTACCGCCGCCTGTTATTAAGCCACCATTATTTGCAGGCACTATGGAGAAGCTGCCCGCCAGTAAAGCTACTGTAGTATCAGGCTTGGTAAGGCTTACATCATAAATACCCAATGGCTTACCTGCCAGGTTGAAGGTTGCATACACACTGGTACTGTTTATAAAATACACCGCACTTGCAGTAATGGTTGTGCCGGGTTTGGTAAGTTTTGCTACCATATCATTAGCAAATAAACTACCGCTTATTTTTACCGTTACATTACCCGTATTACCACCACTGCTGCTTTGTACATTTAGTATGGCAAACGGAAGTTTTACCGCTTTTAAACTGATGGTTTGTGTGGGATTGGTAGCAGTTATTTTGGAAGTAGTGATGTAATAAACACCCGCTGTTACAGATGTGATAACAATATCTTGGTTGCCATAGTTTGGTTTATCGTACTGGTAATCAAATTGTGCAGCAGATGGTATAAACCCTTTACCAATATACATTTGGTTGGTAGAAGTGAGGGAATCGTTGCTCTTTAAAGTTACTAAAATAGTAGAGCCGCTTAGGTTGTTAGGAATAATTAATTTGTAATACCGTGGTATATTGCTAAGCGTATTTGGCGTAAGCACATTTAACGGAAGCTCTTTTACTTTTACATAAATGTTTCCAACCGGTGTGCCTACATTATTATCCTTATTGCTTTCCACAATATTATTTAGAAAATCGGTTTTTACAAACACTCTATAATTGCCCTCGGTTACATTGTTTACCAATGGCTGCGCCTGCAAAGTATCGTTTGCAAGTGGCAGCATATTGATGGTTTTATTTTTTATACCGATGAGCGTAGCAATACTGTCAAATGTATTGGAAGCAGATAAATACAATCCATCAGAAGATACACCTTGTGCAGAATTGCTTGAGTTGTTTCGTAC
>JANMFB010000275.1:0-10587 GCA_031377605.1 Ferruginibacter sp. | reverse complement strand
GTGGGCATCGCGACGAACACCAGTTGGACGGTCACCGCCAGCACTGGGAGCGGCACAGGTGCAGATGGAACAGCAGGACTGAAAGATATAAAATACCATAACGGAATCACCTTTGCTCAAGAACCTGCATCTACTGCTTACGCTAATATGCCTCAACATGCTATTGATGCAGGTGTTGTTGATTTTATATTAGCACCAGAAAAAATTCCGCAAAAACTAATAGAGTTGCTGCAAGCGTATACTATTACAACATCTACTAATGCTTTAATTGAAAATGATAAAAGTATAGATGAGGATTTTAGAAAGATTTTGTCATTAATTAGTGCTCGTGTAGGTGTGAATTTTAATTTTTATAAACAAACAACCATTCGCAGGCGTATCATCCGTAGAATGTTAATGCTGCATTTACAAACCATTAGCGAGTTTGTGGAATATCTTGAAAGAAATACTTCGGAGCAAGATATTTTATTTCAAAATCTATTAATACCAGTAACATCTTTTTTTAGAGATGGTTCAACTTTTAATAATTTTTGCGAAACTATTTTCCCCGAAATCCTAAAAGCAAAATCTGCAATAAATCCATTACGAATATGGGTAGCTGGTTGTTCTACAGGGCAGGAAGCATATTCAATAGCAATCTGTTGCCAAGAATATTTAAATAGTAACACCTCCAATATTAAAGTGCAAATTTTTGCAACTGATTTATCCGAAGTTAGTATTAAAAAAGCAAGGCATGGTTTGTATTCCAAAAATGAATTAGAAGGCTTGTCCGATGCTAGAGTAAGAGACGCCTTTACAAAAGTAGAAGGCCAATACCAAGTGAAAAAGCAAATAAGGGATATGTGTATTTTTGCAGTACATAATTTTTTGAAAGATCCACCATTTGCTAAAATGGATTTAATTAGCTGTCGTAATGTACTTATTTATTTAGAACCTATACTTCAAAAAAAAGCGCTTAGTATTTTTCATTATGCTTTAAATGAAAGAGGAACGCTATGGCTTGGTAAATCGGAAACTGCAGGAAAGGATGCAGACTTGTATATTCCTGTAGATAAAAAATATAAATCTTATACAAAAAAAACTAATAACGTTAGATTCCCAAATATGGCAAATGAGAAAAATGATAAAAGTAATAAATTACAAAGTTTTTTGCCTCCACAAAAAGAAATTATTATAAATAATTTACAAAAAAGTGTAGATGAAATTTTGTTGGCAAACTATACACCAGCAGGTGTAATAGTAAATGAGCAGTTCGATATTGTTCAGTTCAGAGGTGTTACTAGTCCATATTTAGAGCCATCACCCGGTATGGCAAGCCTAAGCATTATGAAGATGGCAAAGCAAGGATTGGCATTTGAAATACGAAATGCATTGAGCAAAGCAAAAATATCTGGAGTGGCTGTAATTAAAGAAAATATACCAATAAACGAAGGTAAAAATATTATAACTATTGAAATTATCCCTATACTAAACACCCTTGATTTACACTATTTAATTTTGTTTAAAGAAACTATTATAGTAGCTGCAAAAAGAATAAAAGTAAACCCAACTTTACAAAATAAGAGAGATGAAGCACAAATAAATGCTTTAAAAAATGAATTGATAGAGGCAAGGATTGATATGAGCAGTATAACGGAAGACCAAGAAGCTGCAAACGAAGAATTGCAAAGTAACAACGAAGAATTACAAAGCGGTAGCGAAGAATTACAAAGTTTAAACGAAGAACTAGAAACTAGCAAAGAAGAATTGCAAAGCACCAATGAGGAGTTGATTACCTTAAATCAAGAATTAAATGATCGAAATATAGAAATCGATTTAGCACAAAAATTTGCAGAAGCCACTATTAATATTCTCCATGAACCTCTGTTGACCTTAGATAAAAATTTTATTATAAAATCAGCTAATAAATCCTTTTATAAAATTTTTCAATTAACAGATAATGAAACACTGGAAAAAAATGTATTTGGATTACAAGATAATGGATGGGACATACCCGGTCTTTTAAAAGCACTTATAAAAATTAGAGATGGGGAAGAACAAAATTTGGAGATGGAAATTGTTTTTACTTTTCCAAAAATTGGTTCTCGTACCATTTGTTTTAATATGCAATCTCTTAGTAGGATAAATGGAGAGCAATTAATTTTGTTGGCGCTAGATGATATTACCCTTAGAATGGAAGCCGAGCAAATTTTATTAGATAATGCTCAAGGTATTTTAAAGGAGCATGGAGTACTTCGTAACTTTTTAAAATATTCACCAGCATTATTTGCAATTTTAAAAGGGCCTGAGCATATTTTTGATTTTGCAAATCTTGCTTATGTTGAATTTAGTGGCAATAGAGCTATACTTGGTAAAAGTATAAAAGAAGTAATGCCCGAAATAGAAACGCAAGGTTACATAAAATTGTTAGATGAAGTATATAAAACTGGGCTGCCTTATGCAGCCAAGGAAATGGCAATTACATTAAATAACGGAGGCGAAAAAGTTAAACAAAGCTTTTTGAATTTCAACTATCAAGCGCTAACCGATGGTGAAGGAAAGCCTGAAGGTATTTTAGTTTTTGCTTATGATGTAACTGAATTAATATCCGGCAGAAAACAAGTACAACGAAATGCAGAAATGATGGAACAAATGTACATGAAAGCTCCAGCTTATGTATGTACTTTAATGGGTCCTAATTATGTTTATGATTTGGTAAACCCTTCTTATCAAAAGCTATTTGGCAATAGGAAATTACAGGGCAAGCCAATTTTTGAGGCTTTACCTGAATTTGTTGGACAGGGTTTTGAAAAAATATTTGAACATGTTTATACTACAGGTGAAATGTATCTTGGTTATGAAGTGCCTGTTTGGTTGGCACGTGATGAAGGTCTTGAGCCTGAACAAGGATATTTTAATTTTAGTTACCAAGGTATTTTTGATGAAGGAAATAAAATAACAGGCATACTTATTTTTGGGTTTGAAGTAACGGAAGAAATACGTGGTAAAAAAATTCAAGCGCAAGCAGATAAAACGTTTAAATTACTTGCCGATGCTATGCCGCAAAAAATGTGGACAGCAGACGAAAATGGCAATGTGCATTATTTTAACCAACAATGGTTTGATTATACCCGAAAAACTTATGGTACATTAAAAGATAGAGGTTGGGAAAAAATTATACATCCTGCTGATTGGAGTCACAATGAACAAACGTGGTTGAATTCCATAAAGACTGGAGAAAATTTTGAACTAGAGCACCGTTTTCTTAAATACGATGGTACATATCATTGGCATTTAAGTAGGGGCGTAGCTCAAAAAGATGAAAATGGGAATGTAAAAGTTTGGATTGGGACACATACCGACATAGATGATCAGAAAAAGAAAGAACAGCAAAAGGATGAATTTATCAGTATTGCAAGTCACGAAATGAAAACACCACTTACAACAGCAAAAGCTTATTTGCAATTGCTAGAGCTTTCAATTAATAAAGACAATGACACAGCAAATTTATATGCAAAAAAGGCTAGCCAATCTGTAACAAGACTAAATGATTTGATAACAGAATTGCTTGATGTAAGTAAAATTCAATTTGGCAAATTAAATTATAATCTTACATTATTTGATTTTGATGAGATGGTTAATGGAGCTGTTGAAAACATACAGCATACTACTACAACTCATACTGTTGTAAAAACAGGGATTATACAAAAGCAATTTACAGGTGACTCAGATAGGCTGCAACAAGTAATTATTAATTTATTAAGTAATGCTATAAAATATTCTCCCGCAAAAGAAAAAGTATTTATACATATTCAGGAAGAAAATGGTGAGATAAAAGTTACTGTAAAAGATGATGGTATTGGTATTCCTGCAGATCATCTCAATAAAATATTTGATCGTTATTATAGGGTAGAAAATCATGCAATACAATTTCAGGGCCTTGGTATTGGTCTTTTTGTTTCATTTGAAATTATACAGCGCCATCATGGAAAATTATGGGCAACGAGTGAATTAGGAAAAGGAACTGTATTTTATTTTACATTACCAATAAACCAGAAATAATGCCTGAAGAAGGTTTAGCATTTTTAATGAATAATAATTAAAAAAATATTTTTACATGTATGCCTAAATGTATTTTAATATACGATGATGATACAGAAATTTTATTTCTATGTAAAGCTATTTTGCAAAAAGACAATTATAGGGTAGAGACGCTTACCCATTGTGAAAATGTACTAGAAGATGTAGCAACGATTAAGCCTGATGTTATTTTGATGGATTTATGGATACCTCAGATTGGTGGAGAGCTTGCCATTACACTATTAAAGCAAAATGAATCTACTAAAAATATTCCTGTAATTATTTTTTCTGCTAATGCAGAAATAGAAGATGTATGTAAAAGAATACATGCTGATGGCTTTATAGAAAAACCATTTGATATTGGTTTCTTTAAAGAAACAATCATGAAACTAATTAATTAACTGATATCTTTATTTATACCCTTCTTTCTCCAATTAATAGGAAATGAATATTACAGTTTTACCCACTCTGTAGAAATTGCTCCACAATATTTGAATTTAATCTGAAATAATGATGCAAATCAGCAGTGTTTGCAATGGCATTATTGTTGTTTTTATTTGTCAAACAACAACATTAAATTATGAGAGCAGATGATAAGCAGATGACTACGCTGAGCAGTATTTTAGAAGACATGCGCATAAAAAAACAAGATAATGAATTTATTATTACTGCAAAAGGTTTTAGTGCTGTTAATGGCAAAACATATACAATAAATGATTTAAAAATAATTCGTACCTATCGTTTTGAAGGTGATTCCGATCCTTCGGATTCCTCTATTTTATACCTTATAGAAGCAAGCGATGGCTTAATAGGATATAGCATTGATGCTTACGGTGCTTATAGCAACCATGACAATGACGGCTATGATGAATTTATTAAAAAATTACCTATAGAAGAACGAATAGAAATTTCTTAGAAAATTTTAAGCAAATGAAAAATCGGTAACTATTTTGAACATCAAAAAATTAAAAAATTATGAAATTATTTATTAAAAATATGGTAAGTCTTCGGTGTAAAATAAAAGTTCAAGAAGAATTAGAAAAGCTAGGGATTCATTGTTTGAAAGTAGAGCTTGGAAATATTGAGACCTTACAAGATATAACTGTGAGACAGCTACAGCAATTTAAAGAAAATCTTGCACTTGTTGGGTTAGAGTTAATAGAAGATAAAAAATCTATATTGATTGAGCGGATAAAAAATACTATTACAGAAATGATTCATGAACAAGATGAATTAACCAATTTAAATTATTCTCACTACATAAGTCAAAAATTAGCCTATGATTATACTTATCTCTCCAATATTTTTTCAGAAATAAAACATTTAACTATACAACAGTTTATTATAAACCACAAAGTAGAAAAAATAAAAGAATTGATACAGTATGATGAAATGAATATTACTGAAATTTCCTACAAACTTAATTACAGTAGTGTAGCCCATTTATCAAACCAATTTAAAAAAGTTACTGGTCTTTCACCCTCTTATTTTAAGCAGCAAACGCAAAAAAGGGAAATGTGTTTGGAAAGTATTTGATGGTATTTTATTAATATTTTTAAAGGTTTTGGACTAAATACGGGGTTGGAGTTTATCTAACCCCTTTCTTTTTCACATAAAAAATAAATTATGAATATTCTAATGGTTTTAACTTCGCACAGCGAATTGGGAGATACAGGTAAAAAGACTGGTTTTTGGGTAGAAGAATTTGCTGCACCTTATTACACTTTGAAAGATGCAGGAGCAATAATTACTATTGCATCTCCTAAAGGTGGGCAACCACCAATAGATCCGACAAGTGAGGAAACTGCAAATCAAACGGAAGATACGCATCGTTTTGACAAAGACGAAGCACTACAAAATATATTGGCCCATACAACAAAGTTATCCGAAGTTTCGGCTGATGATTTTGATGCAATATTTTATCCAGGTGGCCACGGTCCTTTGTGGGATCTAACTAATGATAAAGATTCCATTAGGATAATTGAAAATTTTTGGGACGATAAAAAACCCGTAGCGGCTGTTTGTCATGCACCATCTGTTTTATTGAATGTGAATGATGAAGAAAATAAGCCATTAGTTTCTGGTAAAAGAGTTACTGGTTTTACCAATAGTGAAGAAGAAGTTGTGCAGTTAACCAATATAGTTCCTTTTTTATTGGAAGACGCATTGAAAAGCAAAGGAGGAATTTATTCAAGTAAAGCAGATTGGGAATCTTATGTAGTAACAGATGGTTTATTAATTACCGGGCAAAACCCTGCATCTTCTAAAGTTGCAGCAGAAAAATTATTAGAACTTTTAAAAGAAAAGAATTAATATGATTACTCAGCAAATTGTTTTGGCATCAAGACCTAAAGGTACGCCCACAGAAGATAATTTCCGCTTAGAAAATGTAGAATTAAATGCCCTGAACGATGGAGACGTGGAGCTGGAAGGGTTGTATTATTCTGTAGACCCATACATGCGAGGCAGAATGAATGATGCAAAATCTTATGTACCTGCTTTTGAAATAGATAACCCAATAGAAGGAGCTGTAGTAGCGAAAGTAATAACTACAAAATCAAATGATTTTAAAATTGGCGATATAGTAATGGGAAGGCTAAATTGGATGCAGAAAATAATTGCACCTAGTAAGGGATTGCAAAAAATTGACACTGCTATAGCACCCGTTAGTTTTTACTTAGGTATTCTGGGTATGACAGGCTTAACCGCCTATTTTGGTTTAATGGATATTTGCAAACCTAAAAATGGAGAAACTGTAGTAGTTTCTGGTGCTGCGGGTGCAGTAGGTACAGTGGTGGGGCAAATTGCTAAACTACAAGGCTGCAGAGTAATTGGCATAGCTGGTAGCGATGAAAAAATTAAAATGCTGAAAGAAGTATTTGGTTTTGATGATGCCATTAATTACAAAACTGTAATAAATATCAAAGAAGCTATAGCAATTTGCTGTCCTAAAGGGGTGGATGTATACTTTGATAATGTAGGGGGAGAAATTTCTGATGATGTTATAGCCAATATTAATTTTCATGCAAGAATAGCTTTGTGTGGACAGATTGCTTTATATAACAGCACTGAAATACCGATGGGGCCAATGTTGCTTACACGTAGCGTTTTAATGCAGGGTTTTATCGTTAGCAATTATACCAGTCGTTTTTCGGAGGGAGCAGCACAATTGGGTAAATGGGTAAAAGAAGGGAAATTAAAATCTACAGAAACAATTATACATGGATTTGATAAATTACCTAAAACATTAATTGGTTTATTTAAAGGAGAAAACAAGGGGAAGATGATTGTGGAGGCATAACGTAATAAATTTATTTTTCTCGACCTCTGGGTATTATCCAAGATTTTATATCATTTGACATTTTTAGGATTCTCTGTTTGATGTTTTTTATTTCGATACTTGGTTTAATAGTGACCACCAAAAATGAGTCTTAACTTAAGATAAATGTTTTTGAAGTAAAATTTTGGGGAATTATTCTTGCTTGATTTAATACAAACTGTAGATTTTATTCCCCATTCATACATTAATTAAACTAATTATCAACTATCAAATAGGACGGCATGAATATTGGCACTGTTTAAAGAAATTAAAATATAAAAAATGAAAAAAAATTATTTGTTGATTAGTACTGCAACTGTATTAATCGTTTTTACGGCGTGTAAAAGTAAAGAAAATACAGAAGCTATGCAAGATGCTACAAGTTTAAATATGTATGTAGATTCTGTAAAGGGACTAGAACCAGTTTATACTGTTGAAAATTGGACAGCTATTAATGATGGTTACCAGGAAAGAGCAATGAAAGCAGAAAAATCTTTGTCTTCATTAGAAGCATCAGATAAAGCCAAAGCAGAAGCTAGTAGAGAAAGATACGCTGCACTCAAAGCAGATTATGAAGCCAAACTTAAAGAAAATGAAATGAAAGCTGCAACTGATAAAGCAAGTTCAGATTCAAAAATCTCCACGCTAAAATCAGATGTAGCAGATTATAGAACTACGCTAAGAAATAATTTATTTGGCGAAGGGAAAATAGGAAGCGATATGCAGTTTAATTACGTTACTGCTGCAAATATTTTAACCGTGTATGACAATTTTGTAAATACCGTAGCAGACAACAAAAAGTTATATACTAGAGAAGATTGGGACGAAATAAATGTATTGTACGAAGCATTAGACAACAGGAAAAATAGTGTGGAAAAAGATCTAGCTTCAAAAGATAATAGGAAAATAGCGGGATTAAAAATTCGATTTGCTTCTATCGCAGCTACACATAGGGGTGGTACTAAAGTAAAAGAGAATTCAGACTCAAAAAAATAGGTTTTTTTAGTTTTAGAAAAGCGTTTCAGGCAACTGAAGCGCTTTTTTTCCAAGCTAGTAGTAATGTGTTTTATAATAATAACTATCATAAATTATCCAATTCCTAATTAATCTTTTTTTTAACCTTAAATAATAAAATCATGTCAGTAAAACAATTTTTAAAATTAGCATCACTTGCGTTTTTCTTAGCAGTGACAGTACCAGTAAAATCAGTAGCAGCAGTCAACGTAACACTATCTGATAGTGCGGTAGATGCACGTATGTTTAGCTCAATTGTAAACAGAGTGGCCGAAATTGAAAGTATGGATAAAACGGAACTTTCAAATTCCGATAAAAGGGCGTTGAGAAAAGAACTCAAAGAGATGAAAAAAAATGCTGATGGATTGGATTCAAGAGTTTATATATCAATAGGTGCAGTGATTATTATCATTTTGCTATTGGTACTTATTTTGAGATAATATATCCTGAATGATTTAAATTTGATGAAGCAGGAAATTTAATAGATGAGAAGACAAAGGAATTTCTACGTAAGCTTATGGAAGCTTTGGCTAACTTTAGTACAGTTTTAAACTAGGGGTCAATTCAATACTAATTTTATGGAGAATCAAATAAATACATCAACAAAAGCTCAAACCACAGTTCGAATCATTCTAGGATTTTTTCTTTTTTTTGCCGGAATCAGTCACCTTACCTTTCAACGTACAGCCTTCTTAGCGCAAGTGCCAGATTGGTTTCCAATGGAAGCAGATTTGGTAGTAGTACTTTCTGGGATTGTAGAAATACTTTTGGGATTGGCTTTAGTTTTTTTATCTAAAAATAAAACTACCGTTGGTTGGATAGTTGCTATGTTTTTTGTGGCTGTTTTTCCTGGCAATATTGCACAGTTGGTTGGGCACAAAGATGCGTTTGGTTTAAACTCTGATTTACTGCGTTGGATACGATTACCATTTCAACCAATTTTAATAGCATTGGTCTTATGGAGCACTGGAGCTTGGGGTGAGTGGAGAGGAAAACGAAAGCTAAAATAATTCTTATTCCAGTAAAATGCAAATTGATTGAATAAAGTAATGTGTTAAAACAAATCTGTAATGCCTTTTACAGCTATTCTAAATATCATTGTTTTAGTTTCATTTTTTAGAAATTATTTAAATGCACTAAGATGGGTATAATATTGTTGATTGAAGATAATAGCGATATTCTTGAGAATTTGAAAGAATGTTTTGAGCTGGAAGGTTATGATATGCTCGTATGTAATAATGGAAAAAAGGGAGTAGAACTTGCAAGGATGTTTGTTCCTGACTTAATCATCTGTGATGTTTTAATGCCTCTAATGAATGGATATGAAGTACTGCGTTTAATTTTAGAAACATCAAATACAAGTAGGATACCATTTATTTTTAGCACTTCCAATTCAGAAAAGGTAGATAGGGAAGCAGCTTTGAAACTAGGAGCAGATGATTATATTGTAAAACCGTTTAAATTCCCTCCCTTATTAGAAATGGCAAAAACCTTGATAAAAAAAGGTAGCCATCGGAGTCGAAAAATTACTCATTCTATAAATGATTTAGATTGGTTATTGCCATACGATCCTATCATTGTATAATAATGGTATTTTTTACAAAAGTAAAATTCTAATTTGTTTCTACTTAGAATCTTTTGTTTTTTGTACACATACTATTTTATTTTATTCGCATTTATATAATAAAGTTATATCTGTAAAATATATAAATTTTCTCCTTTTTTGTATAACAGCTTTAGTTAATTATTAATAACCTTTACTTGAAAAAGAAAGATCATGCAAGCGTTTCAAGAATATGATGAGGCTGTAATAACCGAAGATAATATCAATAAAGAAGTGGAGTCAATTTACTTAAAAGGAGAAACTAAAGTTTTTTCAGCAAAAGTAGAAATCTTACATTCAAACGAATTATCCCTTTCTTCAAAAGTGGACGAGGTTTCGGCAAATGTTAATCCCATATCTGTACAAGAATTAGATATAAATGACGAGCTTTCAAATAGCTTCAGAACAAAGTTGCAAAATTTCAGAATGAAATATGATAATCAAATAGACATTCTAATAGTAATTCTAGTTCTTGCATTAGCTTTTTTTTGAAATGATTATCGATAATAACCATAGAAGCTAATAAACTCATTAAAGCATAAAAGGAATTATGATAATATTCTCTCTCTTGTATTTTTTTGAAATAATTATT
>JANMFB010000261.1:0-2246 GCA_031377605.1 Ferruginibacter sp. | reverse complement strand
TTTTTAAACACTGAAATTGCAAATAACCCAGATATTATATTTCATTTTACGAGTGAGGTAAATAAGTAATTTGGAAATGGGAAAAATATGCAATTTGAAAATGAACATTCATTGCTTTTAAAAAATAGGATTGGTTTGATTCATTAATAAAATGATTAAATTTGTTTATGTACAAAATGGATAAAACTGTGGGCAAAGGAATGAGTTTTGCAGAGGCCGAAAAAGAAAAGCTATTTCCAAAAGAAACTACTTCCACAGAAAGGTTAAACCAAGCTTGGTATCTTACTTGCATGGCATACGGGATTGATCCTGCAAATCCTCCAAAGATGGATAAGAGTTTCGGTTCATCAAGAAAACATGCTTTGTAATGGGAAATATTTTCAATGACGATTTTCGAGATTTTATTAAAGCACTCAATAATAACAGTGTAGATTATATGTTGGTTGGTGGCTATGCGGTTATTCTTCACGGTTATAGACGAACAACAGGAGATATGGATATATGGGTAAGGAATAATAAAGATAACTATGAAAAACTACTTAAAGTATTTTCCGAGTTTGGTCTTCCTGTTTTAGATATGACAGAAGATAATTTTTTAAATTCCAATAAAATGGATGTGTTTTCCTATGGTCGTTCTCCTGTTCTAATTGAAATAATGACTGTGATGAAAGGATGTGATTTTGACGAAGCTTATGCATTAAGTCAATTTTTTGAAGTTGATGGTTTAAGTGTAAGGGCAGTTCATATTAATACCTTAAAAGAGGCTAAAAAAGCAGCTGGTCGTTTCAAAGACTTAGATGATTTAGAGAAACTAGAAAATAAAACTTAAGTTAAATACCTGTATAATTATGTGGCGTAATCCCCTTCAATTCTTTTTTTAAAGCCCCAGAAATTTTTAGCCCATTTATAAAGTTGTGTACCGAGGTTTTATTTATTTCTTTACCTCTTGTAAGTTCCTTTAAAGCTTCATATGGTTTCGGGAAATTTTCTCTACGTAAAATTGTTTGTATGGCTTCTGCAACCACTGCCCAATTATTTTCTAAATCTGATTTTAGTTTTGCTTCATTTAAAATTAGTTTACCCAAACCTTTTTCTAACGACTTTAACGAAATTGCAGTATGCGCCATTGGTACACCAATATTTCTAAGTACGGTGCTATCTGTTAAGTCTCTTTGTAATCGGCTAATTGGTAATTTGGCTGAAAGATGCTCTAGTATTGCATTTGCAAAACCAAAATTGCCTTCAGCGTTTTCAAAATCTATTGGGTTTACTTTATGTGGCATTGCACTACTACCGATTTCCCCTTTTTTTGTTTGTTGCTTAAAATAATCTACACTGATGTAACTCCAAATATCTCTACATAAATCTGTTAAAATATTATTGATACGTTTTATGGCATCAAAGTGTGCAGCAAGTGTATCGTAATGCTCTATCTGTGTTGTGTATTGCTGGCGTTGTAAACCAAGTTTATTTGCCAAAAAATTATCTGCAAATCTTTTCCAATTGTATGTAGGATAGGCAACAGCATGAGCATTAAAATTTCCTGTGGCCCCACCAAATTTTCCTGTAAAAGGAATATGGCTAAACATTTCTATCTGGTTTTGCAAACGTTCTACATAAACCATTATTTCTTTACCAAGCATTGTAGGAGATGCCGCCTGCCCATGTGTGCGTGCAAGCATTGGAAAAGCTTTCCATTGTACAGCTAGTTTTTTTAAATGCAATTGTATGTTGATGATGCTAGGTAAATATTCTTGCTCTACAGCATCTTTCCATAACATAGGAACAGCGGTATTATTTATATCTTGCGATGTAAGACCAAAATGAATCCATTCTTGTAATGATGCCAAACCAAGTGTTCCTAATTTTTCTTTCAAATAATACTCAACTGCTTTTACATCATGATTGGTAATTGCTTCTGTATTTTTTATTTGTGATGCATCCGCTTCACTAAAATTTTCTACTAGTAAATTTAAACTATTTTTTTGCTTTATATCTAGTTTAAAAAACTTTCCTTCTGCCAACGCTATGAAATAAGCGACTTCTACTTTTAGCCTGTATTTTATTAATGCATACTCAGAAAAATAGCCTGCTAGTTGTTGAGTAGTTTTATTATAACGACCATCAATTGGCGAAATAGCAGTAAGTGGAGAAAGTTGCATAATTAAGGTTAGTTTAAAGTAATTTTGCGCAAAATTAACCGAAACAAGTTGGAAAGAAAAATAAGGGTTGCCGCAGTAAGTTAT
>JANMFB010000250.1:0-3030 GCA_031377605.1 Ferruginibacter sp. | reverse complement strand
GTTTAGAGGACGAAGCTAAAAATTTGTACCCATATAAAAGTCTAAATGCATTGCAAACAGTTGGTTACCGGGAATTATTTGATGCCTTTGATTATAAAATATCTACTAGTAAAGCATTCGAATTGATAAAACAAAATAGTCGCCATTATGCTAAGCGGCAAATCACTTGGTTTAAAAAAGATGAAGAGGTACATTGGATAGAGGCAAATAAGGTCATGAATTTCTTAATAGCTACCAAAAATTAATGGAAATTTGAGTAGGATCTTAATCATAAGTGTTCTAATATTTGCTAACATTTTTAGGAACTATGTGGAAAACCTAAGTTTAAAAATTCCCACGTTCTTATATATTCGCAGATAAGGCAGCCCAAACCTTTTTTACATTCACGTATTGTTAAAACAATTAAATGAAAAATTGTTAGGGAAAATAATGGAAAATGAAGGCAATGAATCTAAAGTCGATTAAAAATATTATTGGTACTTGGATTATTGTTCATTAATCATTAGAAGATGAAGTGAGATTTGTTCTTTTTTTATTAATAGGAAAAAATTAGAACAAACTTGCCACTGAAGTTACCAAATGATTAGCTGCTCGGGAAAAATAATATAACACAATAAAAAATACATGGCAGAGGAAAAAAAGAATGATTCGATTTATAATGAAGAATCTATAAGAAGCCTAGATTGGAAAGAGCATATTCGCTTGCGCCCTGGTATGTACATAGGAAAACTTGGCGATGGAAGTAGCCAAGATGATGGGGTGTATGTTTTACTTAAGGAGGTGATAGATAATTGCATTGACGAACATGCCATGGGTTATGGCAAGCATGTAGATGTTACCATTGCAGATAAAACGCTTACGGTAAGGGATTATGGTAGAGGCATTCCATTAGGGAAAGTGGTAGATGTGGTAAGTAAAATAAATACTGGAGCAAAATATGATAGCAAGGCTTTTCAAAAGAGTGTAGGACTAAATGGAGTGGGTACAAAAGCAGTGAATGCATTAAGCGATTATTTTAAGGTAACTGCTTACAGAGATGGGAGAGAGAAAACAGCCGAGTTTAGCAAAGGAGTTCTTACAAAAGATCACAAAGAAACAGGTAGTAAAGAAGAGAATGGGACTTTTGTAGAATTTGTTCCTGATGAAAGTATCTTTAAAAATTTCCATTTTGTACAAGAATATTTAGACAATCAGTTCTGGAACTACTGTTTCTTGAATGCCGGCCTGGTGATGAATTTGAACGGCAAACGTTACGTTAGCAAGAATGGTTTGTTGGATTTACTGGAGCGTAAAACCAATGCGGATGAAATTCGATACCCAATTATCCATTTGAAGGGAGAAGATATTGAAGTAGCAATAACACACGAAAATTCTTACGGTGAGGAGTACTATAGTTTCGTAAATGGACAATTTACTACACAAGGTGGAACACATCTAGCCGCTTTTAGGGAAGGATATGTGAAAACAATTAGAGAGTTTTACAAGAAAGATTATGATGCAGCGGATATACGTGGAAGTGTATGTGCAGCAATAAGTGTACGTGTACAAGAGCCTGTATTTGAAAGTCAGACGAAAACAAAACTTGGTTCCAATAATGTTTTTGAAAACGGACCAAGCATGAAAGCTTTTGTGGGAGATTTTCTGCTTAAAGAATTAGATAATTTTTTGCATAGAAATACAGCAACTGCTGAGGCATTGAAGAAACGTATTGAGCAAAATGAAAGAGAGCGCAAAGAACTTGCAGGTATAAAAAAACTTGCAAACGAACGTGCAAAAAAAGCAAATTTGCACAATAAAAAATTGAGAGATTGTAAGTTTCATTACAATGACGAACCTTCAGGAAAGGATAAAGATGCGATTTTAGAAAAACAAAAAGAAAGTACCATTTTTATTACTGAGGGAGATAGTGCCAGCGGTTCTATTACAAAATCTCGGAACGTAAATACGCAAGCAGTTTTTAGTTTGCGTGGTAAGCCATTGAACTGTTTTGGACTTACAAAAAAAATCGTTTACGAAAATGAAGAGTTTAACTTGCTACAGCATGCTCTAAATATAGAAGAAGGCTATGAAGGTTTGCGTTACAATAATATTGTAGTGGCAACCGATGCCGACGTAGATGGAATGCATATTCGTTTATTGCTTATAACATTCTTCTTACAATTTTTTCCAGATATTGTAAAGAACGGACACGTATATGTTTTAGAAACACCATTATTTAGGGTAAGAGATAAAAAGGAAACAATTTATTGTTACGATGAATCTGAGAAACAAATAGCCGTGCAAAAGCTAGGTAGTAAACCAGAGATAACTCGTTTTAAAGGATTGGGAGAAATATCACCTGAGGAGTTTGCAAGGTTTATTGGGCCTAATATGAAGCTGATGCCGTTGATAACAGAACAAGGGGAACATATACAAGAATTACTTGAATATTATATGGGAAAAAATACGCCAAGTAGGCAAGATTTTATTATCGAAAATTTAAAGGTAGAAGTAGAACTTAGAGAGGACGCTATACTGGCATAAAATAGGGTTTTAAAGTTTTAATTAAGAGAGTTATGATACATATAGTTTTTGGCGAGGCAGATGTAAAAGTGCTGCAAGAAGTTTTATTATTGGATGAATCGCTGGCGGGGCAAATTATTCAAATCCACGATGATTATGCGGTAGGCCCAATAAATAATATTTACGAACCAGAGGGTATTGCCGAAAGGCATCAATGGTGGACATCTGTGCTTGAAGGAAGTGCTTCGGAAGGAGAGAATATGAAAGTGGAAAAAAATGATGTGCATACGGTTACTAAACTTAAACAACAGCTTATAGAAAATGAAAATGAAATTGTTTGGATATGGGCTGCGCAAAATAAACATGATGTATGTAGTTACTATTGGCTTTTGCATCACCTAAAAGCATTTCAAGGAAGAGTGCATATTTTATACCTAAATAACTTGCCTTTTATTAATGAAAAGGGAAGTATTTTTTACCCGCAATATTTGCATCAAATACCTCCTACAGAATTTTTAAAAGCAAAAA
>JANMFB010000171.1:0-5099 GCA_031377605.1 Ferruginibacter sp. | reverse complement strand
TTACTGTTTGCCTTGCATCCATTCTCATATCTAGTTGCGCATCAAATCTGGTAGAGAATCCTCTTTCTGCTGTATCAAACTGATGACTAGAAACTCCTAAATCTGCAAGTATCCCATCTACTTTTGCGAACTTGTGTAATCTTAAAAACCTCTGTAAGTGTCTAAAATTTTGCGGCACAAAGATTACTCGATTATCATCTGGCAGATTCTTCCTTGCATCTTCATCTTGATCAAATACAATTAGCTTTCCATTTTCTCCCAACGATTTCAAAATTTCTCTACTATGACCTCCACCACCAAACGTACAATCCACATAAACTCCATCACTTTTTATAGCCAAAGCTTCCACTGCTTCGTTTAGCAAAACGGGAATGTGGTAGTTTGTTGATTCGTTATCTAGTTGATTAGTATCCACCCGCTATTGTTTCAATTTTAATTTATTTCCACTTTATTTAAAACGCTACTAATTAACTATTCAACTAATAACTATTCAACTGATTTATTCATCACTTCATTTGCAATAGCACTAAAACTCTCATCCGTCATTGAATCAAAAAATTGATCATATGCAACTTTGTCCCATATTTCTATTTTGTTCATTGCAGATACTAAGACTATGTCTTTTTCAAGCGATGCATGATTTAGTAAGTTTTTCGGTAACAACAACCTACCAGCCGAATCCATTTCTACCGGAGAAGCACCATTAAGAAAGTAACGACGAAAAGCCCTTACTTTAGGATCAAAATCATTCAACTTACTTATGTTTGCAAAAATGGGGTTCCAGCTTTGTTGCGGATAAAGGGTAAGACATTTCTCAAAACCACGATTAATGACGAAATTTGTTCCATCATCAATAGGTAACTGCTTTTTAAATGCAGCTGGCAAAAGGAAACGTCCTTTTGTATCTATTGTTGATTCATATTCGCCTAAGAAACTAATCATTGGTAAGAAAAGGGTTATTTATTGTAATTATTTACACAAATTAACACTTTTTACCACTATTGAACACCATTTTAGAGTTATCTATTTTTCCACATGTGGCAAATGCAGTACAGTTGTGGATTACAGGTACCTTTTAAGCTTTTTTCTGTGAATTAAATGTGAATAGCTGTGGATATACTGTGCATAGCTAATATAATTAGCATTATAAAAATAAAATCTCAATCAGCCAAATTTTAATAAAATTGCTACAAGCATATTGAGATTATTGTATATCCATTAGAGATAGGAATACAAAAAGAGATTTTATGGATTCGCAAATAATAAGTTGAATAATTTATTATCATCAAAATTGTTTCTTCAACTGAACAAAGCACCATGCAGTAAAAGGAAATATTAAAAATACTAAGAGCGACAAATTACCAAGCTTAAAAGAATATCCAATTAAACATGCGATTGCTAGATAAATTGGATACAGCAAAAATAGCATTCCTACAATTACAGAATCGTAATGATCTATTTTACTAAATTTTGCAAAAGCAATTTTTTTTATAGGTATGTACAAAGGGGCATTTAATATATAACCTATACAAGCGGGAATAAAAAAAAATATTTTTTTTAAGCCATTTACTTTCACTTCAAATTGCTGTTTTAGAATTACTGTATCTACTGGTTTAATTCTTACTACAAGTTGTATCAATTGTTCAGCTAATTTTTTATTGAAAATAGAAACCTTATTTCCAAAACGCTCCTCCAAATTGAATGAAACATTTTCATTTGATATTATCTTTCCAAAATTCAATTGTATATTTTTTCCAAAGCTTGTAAAAGAATTATAATTAATACCAAGTGGAACAACCTTAAGTGGAATGCCTTGCTCCCAAGCACTCATGGCAAGCCTTGCTGTTCCTTTTTTTAATGGACGAAGATTCCATTCGTTTATACATTTCCCCTCCGAAAAAATAAGTACAATACCATGCTGCTTAAAAACATTGATGCAATCTTCAAATGTTTTATAATTTTCTTCAAGATTTTCTACTCCCTCACTTACCCTATAAACAGGAAACATTTTTAATGATCTTAAAATTTTATTTATCCATTTTGTTTTAAAAGCATCTCCCCTTGCAAGTGAATAAATAGGTTGCTTAAAAATAGAACATAAAATAATGGCATCTAAAAATGAATTGGGATGATTGGCTGCAATAAGTAAAGGGCCATTACTTTTTAAAATTGATTTATTATTTATGATAATATGCCTACACCAAATGTAAAAAGCAATACGAGCAGGAATTTGTAAAAATTTATATAACAAGGTTGCTATTTTTCTTACTAATTTAGTTGTGGATCTGTAGGGAAGTGAACCATCATCTTATATTTGCCTCCAAGCTTAATAAGACTTGCATTCCATACTTCATTTGCATTGGTATTAAAAACTAAGTCAGCATTTCCTTCAGATAGTATCCAACTTTTTTCTTCAAGGTCCTCATCTAACTGGCCCGAATCCCAACCACTATATCCTAAAAAAAACTTTACTTTATCAGGATTTAAAGTGCCATCTTTTAAAAGTGTTTTAAATTTTTCAAAGTCGCCTCCCCAGTAAACACCATCCATTACTTCTACTGCATCGTCAAAATATTCTGGGTATTGGTGTATATAATGAAGCGTATCGTTTTGCACTGGTCCACCTAAAAATATAGGTAATTTGTAATCTTCTAAATCTACAAAAAGATCTGACAAAGTGGTTTCTAATTCTTTACTTATTGCAAATCCAACAGTACCATCCTCTTTATTGTGCCTACATATAAGTACTACACTTCTAGCAAAAGATGGGTCTTTTAAAAATGGATCAGCTATGAGTAATATGCCTGTTTTCGGAGTAATCATATAATCTAAGTTAATCGTTATTTGTTGAAAATTCATTTTATAACAAAGAAAAGGACTTTAGGCAATTCAATTTATACCTAAATGAAATTACATTTACATTAAAATTATAATCTGAAAGTACAACAGCCTCTAAGATTCGAATAATACCCTTCAGTATATTTTAGCAATCAAGCTACTATTATAACAAACTATTGTATTAAAAAAAAATGATTACGCTTACATTTGCAATTAACATAAAAAGCTGCTAACGAAGAAATTTTAATAATGAAAAAAACATTTCCCATAATTACTGTGCTTATTACTGTCAGTTTGTTGGGATTAATATTTTTTCAAGTGTTGTGGTTAGATAGTGTAAAAGAGGAAAGACAACAACGTCTAAAAGATAAAGTTACGAATGCAACTGGTGCAGCAGGTTTCAGGTTGATGGAAGAAAAAAAAGCATTAACGCTACCTCGAATAAATGATTTACTTATAACTCCAGATAGATTACAGTTCGATTTTAGAAAGCATAGTGTAATGCAAAGGTTTTCTAAAAAAGAAATTGAGAATATAATAAATGAGGAATTACTTGCACAAGGATTAAAAAACATTCCTTTTGAGTTCACTGTAACTGATAATAAAATTACTGGAGACAATATAAGCTCCCTAAACTTTATTAAATATTATACTGATTCGTCAAATAATATTAGCCAAACGTTCTTGTTAACCGCCGAAAGCGGCACCAGTATGGAAAATCTTCTACCCGAAGAATTTTTAGTTGTAATAGTACCAAACCAAAATACTATAGTGCTTAAACAGCTTACTTGGTTCATTATTGGTGCGATAATTTTTACCCTTATTATTATCACTGCATTTTTTCTCACCCTGCGTTCTTTGTTTGTGCAAAAAAAATTAGGCGAAATAAAATCAGATTTCATTAACAACATGACCCACGAATTTAAAACTCCACTTGCTACTATTTCATTAGCCGTAGATGCTTTAAAAAATGAGAAGGTGGTAGGTAACAAAGAGAAAACCGACTATTTCACTGGAGTAATTAAGGAAGAAAACGTACGTATGAATAAGCAAGTAGAAGCAATTTTGCAAGCCGCTTTGCTTGATAAGCATGAAGTTCAATTAAATTTTAAAAAAATATCTGCTCATGAATTAATAGAAGATGCGGTAAATAATATTGCACTGCCGTTAAATGAAAAAGGAGGAACATTAGATTTACATTTAGACGCAACAATAGATGAATTAATGTTGGATGAAGTACACTTTACAAATTTGATAAACAACTTATTAGATAACGCATTAAAATATTCAAAAGAAAATCCACACATCATATTATCTACCTCAAATACCAATAATTTACTTCGCATAAAAATAGAAGACAATGGTATTGGTATGAATAAAGAAACGGTTTCTCATATTTTTGAAAAATTTTACAGAGCTCATACCGGAAACGTACACAATGTAAAAGGATTTGGCCTTGGCCTTGCTTATGTAAAAACAATGGTAGAGGCACATAAAGGAACCATAAAAGCTGAAAGTACATTAGGAAAGGGTACTATTTTTCACCTCACATTTCCAGTGCCTAAAATAAAGGCTTAGGCAATAATTAAAAAAGCCATTCCTGAAGGAACAGCTTTTGAATAATATTCATAAAGATTTCTTATTGCTCTGAAGCACCTTCAACTAAAACAGTAGTTTTATTGTTTAATACTTCTACAAAACCACTTTTTATAGTGTAAGAATCTGTTTGAGTTTTATCTTTTAGTATTTTCAGTTTCCCATCTTTTAAAGCACTTACAAGAGGCGCATGTTTATCCAATACTTCAAATAAACCGTTGATGCCAGGTAGCTGCACACCATAGACTTCGCCACTGAAGATTTTTTTTTCGGGTGTAAGAATTTCAAGTATCATAGTATCAGGTATCAAGTATCAAGACTAAGCCTAAATACTTTAAAGTTTATTTTAAAAAAAAATATAATTTTAAAAAGTATGTTTAGCAAGTAAAGAGTAAACTTGATACTCAATACTTGATACTCATATCTAATTATGCCGTTGCCGCTGCCATCAATTTTTTACCTTTTTCAATAGCATCTTCTAATGTACCTACAAGGTTAAATGCAGCTTCAGGATATTCATCCACTTCACCATCCATAATAGAATTAAAGCCACGGATTGTATCTTCTATTGGTACTAACACACCCTTCAATCCTGTAAACTGTTCAGCCACAAAGAAAGGTTGAGAAAGGAAACGTTGTACTTTACGTGCTCGGCTTACCACCAA
>JANMFB010000165.1:0-12551 GCA_031377605.1 Ferruginibacter sp. | reverse complement strand
AAATTATAAAAAGTATTTATACTCAACCCATCTAAAAGTGTTACTTTTTTATCAGCTTTTGCACTAGTATCAGACTTGTCTTTAATTTTCATGCTTACATTATTGTCTAAGCTAAAAGCAATTCCTCCACTTCGTTGGTTGCTATAAGCCCCATAAATATTTCCTTCAAAAGAAGATATTTTCACAAATTGATTAGCACTTACTTCACTAGTATAGTAGTTCCATCCATTTACATTTGGCGTATAATTAAACGAAATATTTGGTCTTATTTCATGCCTTATTGCCTTTACTCTACTGTTTTTATTAAAGCCATACATACCAAAAATCCTAGTAGTTGCTCCCAATCCAAAGGCAACTTGGCTGGCAGCAAAAAGCCCTTTTTGCAAGGAAATGGTATCTATTTTATTTGTATTTGGATTATAGGTTTTTCTCAATCTTTGTTGGTAAAAAGTAGCATTAAAAGAAACTGTAGGTGCAATTTGAAAAACCCCAAGTGGCGGCAATGAAAGACTTATAGGCACTTGATGCTGTGCACCATACTTTACATTTCTTAGCAATTGATTTCCCAATCTTCCAATCGTATCATTAAAAGAGGAAGTAGTTCGAGTACTTCCCTGATAACCAATGCCGATATTTTCGTACCATTTACTTTCTCCAGTTGGTTCTTTTTTACGAAAAGGATACAATGTGTTTACGCTAAAGGCAATATCTGGTAAATTAAGTCTTGTTTCTTTTGATACACTATTCTGGTTATGGTTTGCATTAATAGAAATATTGTAAGGTTTGTTTTTCCAAACTTTTGAATATGCAATAGAAGAATTAAGAGAGTTGTTAAAATTTGCTCTTGGGCTACCCGGCAATAATTGATTGTATTTATTACTACCTGCGTTTACATTAGCAGTAAACGAAACACCAGGTCTAGCTTTACTATCTACAGTATGGGACCAGTTTACATTAAAAGTATTTGTTTTGGCCTCATCGAGTATTTTCGTTTTTTGAAAAGACAACACGAAATTTCCTTGATAATGATATCGTTTATAATACCGAGGATTTAGATTAATATTCCAACTACCGTAAGAATATATTGACCCTCGGGAAACCATATCCAATCTTTCTCCAAAAACTTTATAATAGCCTAAATTTTCGAGTCCCAAACCACGTTGTGCATCTGCATTAAAAGTGGGTGCCAGTAACCCTGAATGCCTTCCTTGAGAAAGAGGAAAAATTCCAAAAGGTAATGAAATAGGAATGGGAACCCCTTCAAACTCTGGATGAACAGGACCGGTGTAGGCCCATTTCTTATTTACAAATTTTGCTTTGTTTGCAATAAATGCAAAGTGTGGTGTATCGAGGTTACATGTTGTAAATCTTGTTCTATAAACGTAAAAAACAGAAGTATCTACTTTCTTAAAATTATCTGCATACACAAATATTTCTCCTTCCTTTGTATAAGTACCTTTTGAAATACCTTTTCCGTTTTTCATATTTACCCGCAAAGTATCTGCCACAGTTTTAATATCTCCTTGGTTGTAGAAGGGATAGGAAACTACTTTACCTGTAGTATCTTTTACCAAATATGCACTTACAATGCTAGTTTTATTATCTACTTCAATTTTGGGAGCAGATAAATTATTGTCTTCATATTTTATAGAAGACGTTTTGCCATATAAATACATTTTTTCATTAGGAACGTCAAGTACCGCGGAATCATCTGCATGATAAACCATGGGTGAAGTAAGTGCTTCCTTAGATTTTTTGAAATTAAACGTATCAACTGTTTGAAGCGTTGTGGCTGTATCAGCAATTTTTACTTTTTCAGGAACTATACCTGGCACCCTAAAACTATCTCTTTTAGCTGCTATTTTAAGCTTGCTTGTATCTGCTTTTACTAATGGTGGGGTATCTCTTATTACTTGGTTAAAGTTAAATTCTTTATATATTCCATTATTTTCGCCAAAACTATTAAAATGATACGTTAATAATACAATCAGTAGCAAGCACCACCAAGAAAAAAAATATTTTGCCTTACCTTTGATAGAATTATTCATAAATGATAAGCACAAAAATAGTTATTAAAATTTTATGATAAATTGTTTATAATAATTATAACAAAACCAATAACGCTTAATAAAAATATGATTAAAAAAGCAATATTACTAATAAGCACTTTCCTCCTAATAGGGGCTTTTTCTTTCAAAAGCGCTGCACAAGGAAAAAAACTTAGAACTATCGTGGTAGATGCTGGGCATGGGGGAACAGATGCAGGGGCAGTAGCTCGTTACGAAAACTCGCTTCATTCGAAAGAAAAAGATATAACCTTAGCCATTTCAATGAAATTGGTTGCAGAATTAAAAAAACAACTGCCTGACATTAATACTGTACCTACAAGAACTACCGATGTGTTTCATGATGTAAACGAAAAATCTAGAAAAGCCAATGAAGCCAGAGGAGATTTGTTTATTTGCATTCATGCAGATTCGGGGCCGGAACGAAGAGGAAGAAGACAAATAGGAACAAGAACTGTAACCAGGTATAAAGTAACTTATACCAAAGTAAAAAAGAAAAAAATTAAACACAGCGAGCCTTATGAAGTAGAGATACCAGAGTACGAATCGTACATTATGCCGGGTACGGCAAATGGCACATCGGTTTACATTTTTAACCCAAAAAATATTGGTACAAAAATAAAATCTGTAAAAAATGATCCAGAGGATTTTGAAGTACAATTTGAAAAAGAGGATTCTACCGCTTCGCAAGTAGATTATACAACGCCAGAAGGAAAACAACTAGCGCAGATATATGTAAAGCTTTATCAAGAAAAAAGTGATCTTTTAGGCACCTTGGTAAATGATGAGGTGGCAGAAACTGGCAGACTAGCAAAAGGTGTAAAACAACGTGGTACAGGTATTAAAGTATTAGAGGCCACAAAAATGCCAGCGATATTAATTGAAACAGGATATGTAAACAACCCTGAGGACGAACGTTACATAAGTAGCGAAAAAGGGCAGCAAGAACTAGCAGAGGCTATAACAAAAGCAGTAGTAAAATATAGGGCTCAAATAGAAGGACCAAAAACTGCAAAAAAGCCTTAAGAATTATTAGTAAAATATAAATAATATTCCATTGAAAATAAATAACGAAACAAAAGTTGGTGTCATATCTGTAGTATCGGTGACATTATTGGTTTTAGGATTCAATTTCCTAAAAGGTAAAAAGCTATGGAGTAATGATATTGTAATAAAAGGAAAGTATGGAAATGTGCAAGGTTTGCAAAACTCCAATCCTGTTATAATAAATGGAATGCAAGTAGGTAGTGTTTACAAAATAAACATGGATAAGAATTTAAGAGAGATAGATGTGGAATTAAACATTACCAAAGATGTAAATATCCCGAGTAATTCTATAGCCACAATTAAAACCAATCCACTAGGTACTCCAAGTATTGAAATATTATTGGGCAACAGCACTACCTATTTGAAGAATAAAGACACCATACAAACCGAAGCAAACGGAGGTTTATTTGGCGAAATACTAAAAAAAGCTGACCCTATATTATTTGCTGTAAAAAAAGCGCTAAGCTCTGTGGATACCTTGGTAGAAAATTTTAATTCTGTTTTGGATCCTAATGCTAAAAACAATATTAGTGAAATGCTTGCGAATCTCAACAAAGTAACTTCTTCAATGGTTGCTTCTACTGCTTCTTTAAATATATTGCTAAACGCACAAACGGGTGCATTGGCTAAAACATTAAACAATGCCAGTTCTATAACTGGTAACCTAGCGGGGAATAATGAGAAAATAAACAATGTAGTAAGCAACCTTGACAAGACCACAGCCAATTTTGCAAAAATAAATTTGCAAAAAACATTGGATACGCTTGATAGAACCATCAATGAATTAAAAAGTTTAGTTTCAGGATTTAATAATCCTAATGGAACTTTAGGTAAATTACTACACGACCCAACATTGTATAAAAACCTTTCATCAAGTGGCAATAAACTTAATCTCTTATTGGATGATGTTCGTATGAACCCAAAGCGTTACATAAACATATCCTTATTTGGTAAAAAAGTGAAAAATGGCCCTTTACTTGTTCCTATGGTAGATACCTTGAACAGTCCTTATTATGTAGAAATCGCTCCTTAATATTGTGAATGCATTAAGTTTTATTTATTTAGATTGCAGCATCCAATTAAATAATTGATGATAAAAAAATTACGTTTTGTACTCCTATTGCAGTTTACTTTTGTTGCACAAAACATTTTTGCACAACCCCCTGTAGATACAACAAACAAGATTTATATCCTCAACGGAAATAGTATTCGTTTTATTACAACGAATGATTCTACCAATTTAAAAACCATTGCAGGAAATGCGATAGTAAAACAAGGCAATACTATTCTTTATGGAGATAGCATTGTTTTGAACGAACGTACCAATATTGCCGAAGTTTTTGGGCACGTTCACATAAATGACGCAGATAGTGTAAACACATACGCAGATTATGTTCGCTACGTTGGCAAAGAACGTGTAGCCTACCTTAAACGTAATGTAAAACTTACCGATGGTAAGGCTACGCTATTCACCAATGATTTAGTATATAACGTAGCTACAGGTATTGCTTCTTATAAAGACGGCGGTAAAGTAGTAAATGGTACTTCAGTGCTTACTAGTAAAGATGCTGTGTATTATTCAGATACAAAAGACGTTTTTTTTAAAAAGAATGTAGTACTTGTAGATCCTAAATACAACATTGTAACAGACAGTATGCGTTACAATACGGAATTAAAGATTGCTACCATTGTAGCTCCTACGCTTGTAAAAACAAAAGAGGGAAAAATTATTCGATCTAAAAATGGAACTTACGATTTAAAAACAGGCGTGGCTGAATTTTATGATCGAACAAGTTTTAGTGACAGCACTTCTTCAGCAGTAGCGGATACAATGTTTAACGATGATGTAACAGGTATAATAAGACTTGGCGGAAGAGCAAAGTTTGTTGATAGTATAAATCATATGATTGTTTTTGGGGATTTAATTGAAAGTAATAGAAAAACAAATTCGTTTTTGGCTACAAGAAAACCAGTTGTAGTTATTGTAAAAGATAAAGACAGTACTTATATAGCAGCAGATACACTTTTTAGTGGGCTGCGCAGGTACGATAGTGTTACAAAGAAGACTTACACAAAAGTAGATACGGTAAACAATAAACAAATTGTAACAAAAACACCAAACCAAGATAGCATTAGATATATACTAGGCTTTGCACATGTACGCATTTTTAACGATAGCTCTCAAGCTGTTTGTGACAGTATGTATTACAGTACAGAAGATTCTATTTTTCGCATGTTTAGAGACCCAATAGTATGGAAAGATAAAAATCAAATTACTGGAGACACCATGTATTTATTTACGGAGAAACAACAGCCAAAAAGAATTTATGTTTTTAATAATAGTATGGTTGTGAGCCAAGCAAATCCATCGATGTATAACCAAGCGGGAGGCCGCACTTTAAATGCTTATTTTAAAGAAGGTAAAATAGATTATGCTCGTATAAAAGGATCACCTGCAGAAACTATTTTTTACCCTTACGACAATGACAGTGCTTATATAGGTATGAACAGAGCTAGTGGAGATGTATTGGATGTGTATTTCGAAAAAGAAGAAGTACGCAAAATAAAATACATAAATAAAGTTGATGGTACTTTGTATCCTTTAAATCAAATACCCAAAGAATTGAAACTACTAAAGAATTTTTCTTGGCAAGATAAAAGAAGGCCAAAAAACAAATTGGAACTTTTTGAGTAGCGATTACTTCCTACATCGATAATAATCAAAATCTTGTATTTTAAATGGAGAGACATTTGTGCATAAGACTTACACGCTCTTTAGAATTTACCATCCATAAAATAAATTTTGCAAATACGATATTAATCGTATTTTAGCAGTACGAATTAAATCGTAACAATGGAAAAGAATAACCAACATAAGCCTACAGAGAGTGAATTAGAAATTTTGGCTGTCCTTTGGGATAGAGAGGAAGCAACTGTAAGAACAGTGCATGAAGAACTTGCTAAAACCAAAGATGTAGGTTATACAACAACACTAAAGTTGATGCAGATAATGCATGACAAAGGATTACTTACGAGAGATACCTCTAAGAAAACACATGTTTATATTGCTGCCATAGATAAAGAAAAAACTCAAACACAAATTGTAAACAAATTGGTAAATAAATTATTTGCAGGCTCCCCCGCAGAGATGGTTTTACAAGCATTGGGCGGCAACAAAACAACCAAAGAGGAGTTACAAAAAATAGAGGACCTTATTACAACATTAAAACAAAAGAAATAACCGCTTTAACATGCGATTTTTTTACGCCTTTATTGACACACTAATACACAGCATTTGGCAAACTGCCTTGCTGTTGCTCTTTTATGTTTGTTATACTTTTCTTGTAAAAAAAATACATCCACTTCACAAAAGAAATTTTCTTTATAGTTTATTGGCTCTCCAAACCATTATCTCCTTTTTTACTTTTGTAAGTATTTATAATGGTTATCAAATAAATATTTTAAGTTACTTTACAGGAAACATTGCTTCTTCTCAAACATTTTTACATAAATACGCAGATGTCATTTTTGTAAGCTATGCGGCGATTGTATTTTGTAGATTTACTTCACTATTATTCCATTGGAATTTATTTAAGGCGAATTATACAAAATCATTACAAAAACCCAATGTAGATTTTAAAATATTTACCATTCAAAAAGCTCACCAACTTGGTATAAAAAGAAAAGTATCACTTTGGTATTCAAATTATATACAAACACCTATAACGTTTGGATTTTTAAAACCTGTTGTACTATTACCTTTTAGCCTTGTAAGTCAGCTAAGCACAAAAGAATTGGAGGCAATCATAATACACGAACTCACACATATAAAAAACAAAGATTACCTATTAAATTGGTCATTAATCATTATAGAAGTTGTATTCTTTTTTAACCCGTTTGTAAAAATAATCATTGAAAAAATAAAGCTAGAAAGAGAAAAAAATTGTGACGTACAAGTTATAAATTATAATTACGACCATTTAGGTTATGCAGAATCATTGGTTCAAATAGCAAAAAACAAAAATGGTTTAAGCCTTTTTCAATTAACTGCTGCAAAAAGTACTTCTCAATTATTAAAGCGGGTACAGTTTTTTTGCACTTTAGAAAACTTACAATTTAAAAAAGCCTATAAGCATATTTATGCTACATTGCTTGTGCCATTGGCAGCCGCATTGATATTTCTAATACCTATAAAACCAAACAAGAGTTCTATAAAAAGAAATATCAATGCAACATCTTTTGCAAAAAAAACATTTTATTTTGATGAAAATACAGCCCAAATAAAAACGCTTGGTATAGAAGATAAAATAAGGGAAGTTATTTCACCATCAAAATCTGAAACGAATAAAAGGCAAGACTTAGTTGAAGATAAAGCAACAATAATTTTTCCAAATACGGAGCCAAATAATTTGTACAAATACGCATCGTTGGTAGATACATTGCAAAATATAAAAGAGTTTATATACAATGTAGAAACACAAAATGGTAGCATGATACAATCTTATAAACTAATACAAATTAAAGGTGAATGGGTGTTGATTCCTTTGTGGATGTTGGTAGATCGTAAATTGGATAGCTTGCAAAAACTACAAATAGATTCAGTGTATAATGTGGGAGATACTATTCAATAATTGGTAAGTTAATAACAACGAAATGCCAATCTCCTTTCATTTTTTCACTATGATATTCTCTCAAAAAAAATTTAACAAATACTAAAAAATTGTCTCCCTATGTAAAAAACATTATTTTTATGTTATGATTACGTTTTTATATATCGGTTTGGCTTTTATTATAGGGTTTGTTTTGGCGTGGTTATTTCAATTTGGAAAAATCAGCAAAATCAGTAAAGAGTTGAAAAGTAACCAGGGCTTGCTTGAAAGTGAAAGGCTTAAAAAAGAAACAGCACAAAAAGAAAATGCTTTTCTTATTCAATCGTCAGATGCTGCATTGCTTACCACAAGAGAAAAGTTACGCAAAGCCAACGAAATTATTAAAGAAATGGATAACGACATCTTACTACTTCAAAAAAGCAATGAAGAAACAGAGGATTTACTTGCAAAAGGTGAAGCTGCAATACCAGAATTAAAACTGAAATTGATAGAAGCAAATAATACCATTGCAAGGTTGAAAAAATAATAAGCCTTACCAAACCTTATTAAAGGTTATGAATTACCAAGCCTTTTATCAAAAAAAATTCACAAATTAATAAGGATGAAAATACAACTTTGGAGTATTGGAAAACCACATGAAAGCTTTGTGAAAGAGGGTATTGAACTTTTTACAAAAAGAATAAGTAATTACTTCCCCATAGAATGGAACATTATTCCAATGCCAAAGAATGCCGGCATTATGGAACCTTCCATGCAAAAAATAAAAGAAGGAGAAGCCATTATTGCTTTAATACAAAAAGATGATTGTTTGGTTTTGCTAGATGAAAAAGGAAAAAATTTCACTAGTGAACAATTCTCTAAATTTATAGAACAAAGAACTATTGAAAGTGTAAAAAATCTTGTATTCCTTATTGGTGGTGCCTATGGTGTAAGTGAAGAAGTAAAAAAAAGAGCAAATCATATTTGGAGTTTATCGCAATTAGTTTTTCCTCACCAGCTTGTAAGGCTTGTTTTAGCTGAACAAATTTACCGAGCTTGTAGTATTATGAGAAATGAAAAATATCATCATGCATGAGCGAGTTGGGAATTTCGGGTTAGCGGCATTTTTTAGATAACAACAAAAGGTTGAGAACGGCAATTTATATTTGCTAAAATTTATCTGAAGAAGAATTTCAATAAAATAACTTTACAAAAAGTTTTACAAACTCGTAACACGAAACTAGCGACTCTCAACCCGCAATTTTATTTTCCCTAACTTTAGCCAATATAAAAACCTAATTCTTTATGGACTTTTCTTCATCTCCAATAACATTTATAATAATGGCAGCAAATGTTATTTTTTCAATCATAGGATTCTCTAATAATAATATGCTTACCAAAACAATTGGCTGGCCTTATTATGAAAAAAGAAACAAAGAATATTATCGTTTTGTAACATCCGGGTTTCTTCATGCAGATTGGATGCATTTGATATTTAACATGTTTACCTTATTTTTCTTTGGAAGAAATATTGAATTTATTTTTAGCGCCGCAGGTATTGGTGGTTCAATATCTTATTTAGCTTTATATTTCTTAGGGATGATAGCTGCTGATATACCAAGCTATTTAAAACACAACAACGATCCAAACTATCGTTCCTTAGGCGCTTCCGGTGCAGTATCCGCCGTTGTTTTTGCTTCAATTATTTTTAGCCCTTGGACAAAAATTTATATTTATGGTATTGGCATTTCTGCTGCATTGTATGCCATTTTATACGTAGTGTATTGCATTTACATGGGCAAAAGGAATACTGACAATGTAAACCACGATGCGCATCTGTGGGGGTCAGTATTTGGATTAGTATTTACCCTGCTTTTAATTCTAGTTTTAAGATCTGATTTCTTCCCATACATTTTAGAAGATTTAAAAAGGCCAAATCTTCTTGGCACTAATGATTTAAGCTCAGTTTTACAATATATTGGCCTGACGTATCGCTAACCTTAAACCTATCATCCATTCTTAATCCCACTACCCACACAATTTTTTTATTGGTTTCCAATACCCATACATTTTCTTTTTGCATCAAAGAAAGCTTCTGATCAATAAAAAAACGGCTTAGCTTTTTCTTTTTTTGCATTCCAAGTGGATAAAAATAATCGCCAGTTTTCCATCTACGAAGAATAAGTGGATATTCCAATTCCTTGGTATTAATGTAGCAGGTATTTGTATCAGTTAAAAGACTCTCCGGTTTTTCTATACTTGTAATTTTTAATTTACCAGCGGAAAAATTTATTTCACTATTTGCACTTTCTATTACATGTAGCGAACTTATATCATTTACTTGTAGCGGGGAAATAATAAGCCAATTTCTGTTCTTTAACATCCGATGTGTAGGAGATAAAATAAATTTACCCGATTCACTAATTAATAACTTTTCTACCTCTCCTATTTGCTGTGTAGTAAAATTATACGCACTTATAATCTCGTAAATAATGGTTTGTAATGATTTTGTTTTAGCAAGTTTTAAAACAGGAATATGAATCTCCTCTCCTCTTTTTTCGATAATCTTAGATTTTACTTCCTTAATTTTCTCTTCGTATAATAGTGCAATATCTCTAAACCTATCAATATTATGCAGTATGTTTTGTTTTGCTTCAGGATATACTTTTACAATTGCAGGTATTAATTCATTTCTAAAATAATTTCTTGTATAATCATTTGTAGCATTACTACTATCGGTCACAAATTCTAAACTATTTTCAGCAGCATAGGATTCAATCTCATTTCTTTTTGCAAAAAGTATTGGTCTGATAATATTGGTTTGCTTTGGTAAAATTCCTCTCAAACCCTTTATTCCCGTACCTCTAAAGAAATTCATTAAAACAGTTTCTATATTATCATCAGCATGATGCGCAGTAGCAATATTTTTTAAATTATGCTCAATAATTAATTCCTTAAACCAAGTATAGCGCAAATCTCTTGCTGTTTCCTCAATAGATTTTTTGGTATCAGCAGCAATTTTTTGGGTTTCAAAATGCTTTACAAAAAATGCCACTTTATATTTTTCACTTAGATTCTTCACAAACAACTCATCTCGGTCGCTCTCTACTACTCTAAGTTTAAAATTGCAATGCGCAATAGTAAAAGTAAAATTAGCTTTATGCATCAATTCGCACAGCACAGTAGAATCTGCACCACCGCTTACCGCAATAAGTATATGATCATTTTGTTGAAATAAGCTTTCGCTTTTTATATAGGCAATAAATTTTTCTAGTAAATTCATGTAGTTTGCTGGTTCATTGTGAGTTTAAAAACTCAATAAAGGTCTATCTCTGCGAGAATTTAACTGACCTACGCCAATTAATAAATCTGATCTATCTGAAAAACCCTTATAGTAAATAAGTATCGTATAATTGTTTTCTGTTTCCCAATAATTTCCTTCCAAAGGATTTGTATTATCTATACCGTTTTCATCTGCCAAAACATAAGTATAAGAATAATAACCTTGTTTCATGAACACAGACACCTCATATAAACCAGTAGATTCATTGAAACGCATTTTGTATTTATCTGAAAACTCAAAACCTGTAAACTGACCAGATAAATACAAATCCTTTTTACCATAAGGTCTACCGTTAGGAGGTGCAAAACTAAAATAAACCGTTGCATAATCTCCTTGCCAAAAAGGATTAATACTTTCCCAACTTACAATATTATAAGCACCATTGTAATCAGGATAATATTGATATCGTTGCGCAGATCTATCTATATCTGTCCGCATATACATGTTGGTAAATGTTTTCCCGTAGTCTGCATGATCAATTCTGTCACTTTGTACACGCAAACTGCGCAGATCTAACCAACGCCATTCTTTACCTCCAGGAAACTGGGCAATATTTTCATTACTATAATCCAACACATTTCCTCTTACAAAAGTTGGCTTTATATCTTTTTGAGCAGTGCTCCAGTTATTATTTTGTAAAACAACAGCTTTTACTTGCTGCGCAGCGCTAAATGCATCTATATCGCCGGTAGTTGCTGTAAACCTTACCTTTTGATATGTTGTAAAATTTTGTGTAGTGAGTAATTGTACAACAGCAGCATTGATTACGCTTTTAGGATCCACCACTAAGAACCGTTTAGTAAAAGCCAATTTAGCTGTATCTCCATCAATATAAATCTTCAAGATATAATTTCCTGATCTTGTAGGATATGAGTCTTTATCTGGTAAGAGCGCTTGATAGTGTGTATATTTTGTAAAAGCAATAGACGAATATCGATAAGTAGAAATCCTATTTTGAGTAAAGCCTTTTATATAATCAAAAGGCTGCAAAAAATCTATTGGCTTCCAATTGTAATCGCACAACTGATAAGTGTAATAGTAATTTTTATAATTACCTTCCAAATCATCAAATTCTAACTGAAATTTTGAGGCACTACCTAAATTTAATATTGGCAACTGGGTTTGATCCCCATATGGATAAAGCTGCGCAGTTGCTATGTATGGCTTATACATTTTGTCTGGTAATTGGCCATAACCATCAAGAGAAGTAAAACCAATTACAACAATAAAAAGAAACGCTATTAAATCTTTCAAACTCATTTACCCGTTTAATTATATATTTTTGAATATAGAACAAAAATAAGCCCAATTTGAATGTTTCGTACTTTATAGCAAAAAGAATAGCATCTATTAAACAAAAAAACTTTAGTAGGTTCATTATTGGACTTGCTACCGCAGCTACAACGCTTAGTGTAGCAGTTATGATAGTGGCATTGAGCTTTGTAAATGGGTTTCAACGGGTAATAAGTACAAAAGTTTTCAATTTTTGGGGGCAAGTAAGGGTGC
>JANMFB010000163.1:0-3350 GCA_031377605.1 Ferruginibacter sp. | reverse complement strand
TTAAGAAAGAATTACTTTTTCTTAGCAGCAGCTTTTTTAGCTGGAGCAGCTTTCTTTGCTGGAGCAGCTTTTTTTGCTGGAGCAGCAGCTTTTTTAGCTGGAGCAGCTTTTTTAGCTGGAGCAGCTTTTTTAGCTGGAGCAGCAGGTTTTGCTGGTGCAGCTTTTTTTGCTGGTGCAGCAGCTTTTTTTGCAGGAGCAGCTTTTTTAGGAGCCGCTTTTTTTGCAGTTGCCATGTTTTTAAAATTTAATGGTTAGTAAATAATAATTAAAAATAAAAACATTTTTTTATCTGCCAAAAAAAACTTTAATACTTATGCACTTGCCTCAACAGCATTTACAGAAATATAATTTTTATCACCTCTGCGTTTTTTAAATTCTACCACTCCGTCAGTCAATGCAAAAATGGTAAAATCTTTTCCAACACCCACATTTTTACCTGGATGATAAACAGTGCCGCGTTGGCGAACAATGATGTTACCAGCTACAGCAGTTTGACCACCATAAATTTTAATGCCTAATCTTTTGCTTTGTGAGTCACGTCCGTTTTTTACCGAACCTTCACCTTTTTTATGTGCCATTTTATTTTTGTTTATTAGTTAATCAGTTCATTAAGTTTACCAGTTTTTTTGCTCTCAATCTTTAAGATTTTTAAGAACTAATTAACCAGTTAACTTGTTTACCTATTCAACTTATTTATTAAGCAATTTCAGTAACCTGAATTTTTGTATAGTGTGTGCGATGACCGTGCTTTTTACGGAAACCTTTTCTTCTTTTCATTTTAAAAGCAATTACTTTATTGACTTTAATAAGGTCAGTAAGAATTTCTGCTCTTACAACTGCTTTTACATTTGTTCCGGTGGTAACTGTTTCTCCGTTTTGCGTTAACAAAACATCAGAAAATTCAATTGAATCTCCTGCTTTACCCTCAATATGAGGAACGTACAGGCTATCTCCTGCTTTTACTTTAAATTGCTGACCAGCTATTTTTACAATTGCTAACATATCGAATCCAAATTTAGGACTGCAAAAGTAGGAAATTTTATGGATATACTCAAGTGTTTTTTAGTTTATTACCAAAATAACCTTATTAGTACTGTTGATACAATATGATATACTTGAAAATCAATAATTTATTACATACATTTTAGTTTATCTAAAGCATAGTTGATCTTTTATTTGTTCCTCAAACAAATAATACTACGTGCGTTAGTTCCTAAAAATCGTATAATTCTTTATAATAATATAAGCATGTGCCTAATTTTTTAGGTAAACAAAAAGCTAAAGTTGAACTTTTGCTTTATTTTTTTTAAGTAATTTACTAGAATTTTGTTTTACAAATAATCTTAGAAAATTTATCTATGAAGTTTTTAATATTGAGTTTGATCTTTTCTAGTTTTATTTTTGTTGGTTTTGGCCAGCAAACACTAAAAGGAAAAGTTATAGATGAATCTACTGGTAAAGAATTATCTGCTGTAAGTGTTTATATAAATAATAGTTCTATAGGTACAACAACGAGTGTCACCGGAGATTTTGTGCTTTCAAATTTCAGTGTAAATAAATTCGATCTCATTTTTTCTTCAATAGGCTACGAAACGTATAGTATTAACATAGTGCCTGAAAATTTTCTACAGACCTTGGTTATTAAACTAAAACAAAAGTCTGCAGAAATGGATGCCGTGCTAGTTCAATCTTACGAAAAGGACGGATGGGAAAAATGGGGTAAAACTTTTGTAGATAATCTAATTGGGATAGGGCCAAATGCCTCAAGTTGTGAAATAGTCAACAATAAAGTAGTAAAATTTGTGTTCGATAAAAAAAATCAAATACTTACTGCTTACGCTGCCGAGCCTTTAATAATTAAAAATAAATATTTAGGTTATGCGCTGAGTTATGATTTACAAACCTTCTCGGTGAACTTTAAAAGCAAAATGAGTTTTTTTTCTGGCTATCCATTTTTTACTAGTTTGGATAGAGGAGAAAGAAAATTACGTAAGTGGAAAGCGCAAAGAAAGTATGCGTATGAGGGGAGCGTATTGCATTTTTTACGATCTATTTATAGAAACGCTTTAGAGCAAGAAGGCTTTGAAATAAGGGTGCTTAAACGCTATGCTAATTTTGAAAAACAACGGGTAAAAAAAATCTATAAATCAATGATGGTAATTGAGGAGGGTAATTTGACTATGAAAGCATCCGACTCCATGAATTATTATCAAAAAATATTAAAGGAATCTGATAGTTTAGATTATGTGTATCCAAATATAATTAGGGCAGACAGCGTAGCCTACGTTTATGATAGTACTACTGCAGGATTAAGCTTTTATGACTTTTTGCAAGTAACACATGCTAAGAAAAAAAATGTACCAGTCAAGCATAGTACTTTTCAAACATCTCTTTCTTTTCAACAGCCGGTGTCCACTATATCTTTTATTGGCGAAAAAAATATACTTATTTATTCAAATGGCTCATATTATGATCCTACTAATTTATTAACGGAGGGCTATTGGGGTTGGAGTGAAAAATTGTGTAACCTACTTCCAATTGATTATAAAGTAGAATAAATATAATTTATGTTTAGTTTATCCCTATCTCACTTACAAATAAGTGAGCATTATTACCTACACCTAAATGCCATTTTCCAATTGTGCCATAATTTATTGCTTTTACTTTTATGTATTGAGCTTTACAATTTTCTAAACTAATGCGCAATTCATCTACTTGAACATTTTCATCGGTTTCATCAATAGTTGTTTTGATTATGTTTTGTAGTTTAAAATTTATGTTATCGTCACTTGTATACACTTCAAATTGTTTGGGCATCCATATCCAGCTTTGGATATCTTGAAGGAATGTGGCAGATACAAAATTGATTGTTTTTGTTTTTTTAAGATCTATCACTGCCTCAAAATCGTTACCGTAGTAACTTTGCCATTCGCCTGCTCTCCAGTTGGTGGTGCCTATTATGCCATCTATCAATGATTCGTTACCACCTGCGGTATACATAGGATTTACCTTGCTTAGTATAGTTATAGTTTTATCTGTAGGTAATTTGTAAAAAGGCTGGTTTACTTCCGCACTTTTGTATGTTCCTTTTTCTGCATAAAAAAATACATTGCTATTTTCTTTTATGCTAAATGGCTTTATATAATTTATGAATTTGGTGGATGTTAAAGCATCTTTTGTTACTATTTTATATTTTATTTTACTTTCTTTTTCAATAGATTTTAATGTTACTATAGTTTCATATTTAAATTTATAATTGTCATTTTCTAAAAACGGTACAGCTACAAATGCTTCTAATTTTTTTTTATTGATAGCACTTGAAGTACTATTGTTTAATCTTTTTATTTTGT
>JANMFB010000160.1:0-2064 GCA_031377605.1 Ferruginibacter sp. | reverse complement strand
CCATCAGGGATACGAATAAAAAGAGGCTGCCTCGTACTTTTGAGACAGCCTCATTTTTTTGATTTTGAAGCCATTTATTTCACTCCATATTTCTCCTCATATTTCCTTTTCAATTGCTTGTGTTTATCATCTAAATTTATATCTCTGCCTTGTATGTATGCTTTTGTTATAATACATGTACGCATATCCAACGCATCGCCTTTGCTGATGATGATGTTTGCATCTTTTCCCACTTCTATACTACCTGCTTTATCTGCAATGCCAAGTATTTTTGCTGCGTTTAATGTGATGGATTGTAGTGCTTGCTCTTTTGTTAAGCCATATGCTGCTGCAGTACCAGCATTGAATGCTAAATTGCGGCCAGTTGTAGTTTCGTCTTCATCAGTCATAGCAAATAGTACACCTGCTTTTTGTAACATGGCTGGTGTTTTATAAGGTTGGTCTATATCGTCATCTACCATGTTTGGTAATGAATGTGTTTGCTCCAGTATAACTGAAATGTTATTTTGTTTTAGCAATGGTGCTATTTGCCAGCTTTCATTTCCACCTACAATGGTAACATCAAAACCAAACTCATTTATAAAGTCAATAGAAGTAAGCATTTCTTTTACGATATCACAATGGATAAAAAGTTTTTGTGTTTTATCAAATAATCCTTTAACAGCTTCTAGTTTTAAATTTGTGTTTGCAGGTTTAGTGGTTGCATTGTAAACTTTTGCTTCTCTAAAAAATTTCTTTACCATTTCTATTCTCTCTTTCGAGGCTTTTAATGGATCACCTTGAGGTTGGTCGCCCCCACGATTTGGACGAGCAAGTAATGATGGCATATAAAAATGTACCGCATTGTCTTTATTATAAAGCGCATCTTCCCAGTTCCAAGCATCAAAATTTACTACGGAAGATGTGCCAGAAATTAGTGAACCTTGCGGTACAACACTTGCAAATAAAATTCCATTACTTCGGAGTGTATTCGTAATCTTAGATTCTGCATTATATGCAACAATACTTCTTACATTAGGATTTAACTCTCCAAGCTCATTGTAATCAGAATTGCCTTTTGCTTGACTTGATATTTCTCTTAATCCAATAATACTATTTGCCAATATAAAACCAGGATATACTTGCATACCAGTAGCATCTGTAACCCTTGCGTCGGATGGTGCTACAATGTCTGTTCCTATTTTTTCTATTTTCCCATTACGGATTAAGATGGATGTGTTTTGTAAAACCTCTCCTGTGCCTGTGTGTATTGTTCCGTTTTTAATAACGGTTACACCTGTATAGAATTTTGCAGGTGAAATATTATCCTGTGCTAGTGCAATATTTGCAAGGACTATAGTGATTAATATGCTTATGTATTTTTTCATCTTTTTATTTTTAATTTAAGTCGGGATAGTTAAGCTTCCCATTGTAAGATTTATTTATAACTTTTCATTCAAATTATGGAGGTGTCAGCCTGAGCATGTCTAAGGCAGGTTCTAATAATGAATCGGGTTCGACAAGCTCAGCCTGGCTGCTTTTAAAAACAATTTCGAACTGGATAAATTCATAATTCACAATTTTTAATTCCTAATTCTCCTCTTCTTCATCCAACAAACCGTGCCCATGCTCTCCGCATGTTCTTAATTTTTTTAGCGATGCTTTTGCAGGTGTAGTAGCGCCACCGCCATTTTTCTCCTCTATTAATTTTTGGATAATTCGTGTGCGTTCTGCAAAAATTTCTTTGCGCATAGCAGCATCTTTTTCTATATCAAAATAAACTATACCATCTACCAAAGTTTTTTCTGGCTTTGCGTAAACACTCAGCGGGTTATCACTCCACAAAACCAAGTCGGCATCTTTTCCTTTTTTTATAGAACCTACTTGTTTATCTACATGCAACATTTTTGCAGGATTTATTGTAACCATATTCATTGCATCTACTTCACTCATCCCTCCATACATTACACTTTTAGCTGCTTCTTGGTTTAGCCTGCGAGCCATTTCTCCATCATCACTATTTATGGCTACATTCAAACCTACATTATGCATAATAGCTGGGTTTGCAGGTATGGCATCTTGCAC
>JANMFB010000126.1:0-12676 GCA_031377605.1 Ferruginibacter sp. | reverse complement strand
TTTCATCTGTCACTATCTCCAAGCGTTGTCCTTCTTTAATAAGTGAGGCAACATCTTGAGCAAAAGCATTTACTCCTGTAAAAAAAATACCAATAAACAATAATAACTTCATTAAGGAAAAGTTTTTGAATAAATTACACCTACTGTGCCCACAAAATTACTTATTGGAGCATTTATTTTATCTATGGTTATGTTAATTTTATATATCCTTGAATCTGTTTCATAAACTGCCTCTACAATATTTTGTGCTACTGTTTCCAGTAATTTCTCGGGTACAGCAAAAATTGCTTTCATTGTTTCATAAGCTGAAGTATAGTTAATTGTATCTTCCAATGATTGTATTTTATTTTCAGCAGTGAAAAAAATTTCCATATTTACTTCAAAAGTATTGCCAATAACAGTTTCTTCTTCGTGTACACCATGATACGCAAAGAACTGAATTTTGTTTAGTCTAACTGTAAACATTAGTGAAAACCTTTTTCGCTCAAATATCTTTCTGAATCTAGCGCAGCCATACAGCCGCTACCTGCAGCGGTTACAGCCTGTCTGTAAATTTTATCTTGTACATCGCCAGATGCAAAAACACCATCTATATTTGTTTTAGATGTTCCAGGTATCGTTTGAATATATCCAGCTTCATCTAAATTTAAAAAGCCCTTAAAAATATCACTGTTTGGTTTGTGGCCAATAGCCACAAAAAATGCACTTACTGGTATTTCTGTTTTCTCTTTTGTTTCATTATTGTAAATGCGAACAGCTTCTACTTTTTTATCTCCGAGAATCTCATCTGTTTCGCTATGCCAATAAACTTTTATATTTGCTGTGGCAAGCACTCTATCTTGCATAATTTTACTTGCTCTCATCTCACCTTTGCGTACAATCATATGTACAGTACTGCAAATTTTAGACAAATACAATGCTTCTTCTGCAGCTGTGTCACCTGCTCCAACGATAGCAGCTTCTTTACCTTTAAAAAAGAAACCATCACACACAGCGCAAGCACTTACACCATTGCCATTCAATCTTTGCTCACTTTCTAAACCGAGCCACTTTGCTGCAGCCCCTGTACTTATTATAACCGAGTTTGCCTCAATCCATTTTTCCTCATCTATTTCTACTCTTAGTGGTCTTGTGGAAAAATCTACTTTCGTTGCGATTCCATAACGAATATCTGCACCCATTCTTTTTGCTTGTTTTTCAAAATGCTCCATCATTTCAGGGCCTTGCACACCATCGGCGTAACCTGGATAGTTTTCTACTTCTGTTGTTATCGTTAACTGACCACCAGGTTGTATGCCTTGATACAATACAGGATGCAAATTTGCTCTAGATGCATATATTGCTGCTGTGTAACCTGCAGGTCCCGACCCAATGATCAAACAATTTACTTTTTCAATTGCTGTATTTTCCATTAATGTATTTTTTTAAACTAACTATTTATTACCTGGCAATTATTGTTTTTTGTTGCACTGCATATCCACTAAATGCGCCTAGTGCTCCATTTGATATATTCCCAATCACTTTATTCGGTTGAGCAAACGGATTACCAATACTTTGGTAAGCAAATTCCCATGTGTTCCAAAATGTATAAGTCCCTCTATCGATATTGCAATATTTTAACGTAACAGTATCTCCCTTTTTGAAAAAATTATCATCACCAGTTAACTTATTATTTCTATCAATACCTTGAGGCACCTGAGATGAGAATGTTGTTCCATCTACTACTTGGTCATCAAAAACAGAATTTTCGCCAGGCAAAAATTGCCCACTGTTTTTCTTAGTAAAATATCTTCCAGAATTACCAAGCCCGGGAGGATCGGTGGATTTTAAAAACAATACTCGTTTAAGTGTATCTACATTTTGAGGAGCTTGCTTTATCCAAATAGAATCTAACTTAAAAGCATTATTTAAAATTTTTGTACTAGATGCGTATTCTTTCCCTTCAGCCACAATTCTAAGGGTATACGTTGTATTTAATTGCCCTACAAATGAATTAGCGGGGCTAACTAAATCATTGCTATAAAAATACCCTGTAAAACCCGGCGATAAAGGCACAGAATATTCTCTAAGTTTATGAGTTAATACCCCATTTGAAACATACACTTCTGCATTTCTTACAAAACTATTTGCTAATTGGGCAGGGCTGATCGTACTAAAAAATGCTAAACTCTTAGTAAGAACTATAATCGGTGGCTGTGCATCTTCAATTTGACCATCTACTACCAATACTGGTTCAGCAGATTTTAAATTTAGGTCTACATTCTTTTCGCAAGAAATAAAAGATATTATTATAAAAAACAACGCACAAAACTTCATCCTTTTCACTTATTGTTTATTTAAAATTTATTGCAAATTTAAGGCAATAGCAAGTATATGTACAATTTAGTTTGGCTTAAGGATTTAGTTTTGTAATGACAATTATAAAAGAAGACCAATTTTCAAATAGTAAAATTTTTCGAATACATTACATTTGCCCATAAAATTGCTCTTAATGATGCCTAATGTTTGTAAAATTCTGTTCCTGTCTTCTTTTATTTTATTGTTCTCTTGCAGTAAAAAAAACTTTTCTTATTTACCTGCTTATCAGTTTAAAAGTATTAGCGGAAAACCAGATTATACTGATATGAACTATTGGGCAGCACACCCTTGGAAAAAGGACCCTAGTGATAGTGTTTCAAAGAGTATTTTAAAAAAGTATAACCAAGACTCTGTGGCAGATGTATTTTTTATTCATCCAACAACGATGACAGATAAAAAAGACATAAGAGGCAACGCAAGTATAGATGATGCAGATTTAAATGCTAAGACTGATTACTCAGCTATTTTATACCAGGCCAGCGTATTTAACGAAAAATGTAGGGTTTTTGCCCCACGTTACAGACAAGCGCATTACAGAGCTTTCTTTATTTCTGAAAAAGAAGCAACTCCGCTATTTGATACAGCTTATGAAGATGTAAAAAATGCTTTCGAATATTATTTAAAATATTTGAATAAAGGCAGACCAATCATAATTGCATCCCATAGCCAAGGCACAAAACATGCAGGCAGATTATTGAAAGATTTTTTTGATGGAAAGCCTTTGCAAAACAAATTGGTTGTAGCATACATTATTGGCTTACCTGTGCCTGAGAATTATTTCACCAACATCAAGGCTTGCGCAGACTCTAATGCAACTGGTTGCATAGTGAGTTGGCGTACTTACAAGCGTGGTTATACAGAGCCCGTATATGTAGCCAATGAAAAATTTAAAGCCATAGTAGTAAACCCACTTACCTGGACAAGCGATACTATACTTATTTCATCTAAACAAAGCTTAGGAGGTGTTTTAATTAATTTTAATAAAGTTATTCCAAATCTTGTAAATGCTAATATTCACAACAATATTTTGTGGACAAGCAAGCCAAATATTTTTGGGAAATTTTTATATACACAAAAGAATTATCATGTAGGGGATATCAATCTTTTTTACATGGATATAAGGGAGAATGTGAAGCATAGAATTAGTGCTTTTTGGAAGCAGTAATAATTCAAATAAAAAATCCCCTCGAAAAAATCGAAGGGATTGTATTTATATTTTTTGTCTTGTGTCTAACATCTACTATCTGAGGTCTATCCCAAGTAAGCTTTCAAAGCTCCACTGTATCTTGCTTTTTGTAAACGCTTGATAGCTCTCTCTTTTATCTGACGAATTCGCTCTTTTGTAAGATCATACTTATGACCAATTTGTTCTATAGTTACACCATTTTCTCCATCTAAACCAAAATATGCGTTAACAATCTCTGCTTCTCTTGGACTCAATGATTTAAGCACACGACGAATCTCACTTTTTAGTGAATCGTGCATTACATCCTCATCAGTTTCTGAGCTACCTTTTAGCAAATCCCCCATTGCTACGTCTTCTGCTTCGTGTACAGGAGCATCTAATGAAGTATGACGAGTATTACTTTGGAAAATATTATTTATTTCTGTTTCGCTCATTTCTAGCAATTCAGACAATTCTTCTGTGGAAGGTTCACGCTCGTGCTCTTGCTCAAAAGCCATGTAAGCTTTGTTAGCTTTATTGTAAGTTCCAATTTTGTTTTGGGGCAAACGTACCAACCTTCCTTGTTCAGCCAAAGCTTGCAAAATTGACTGACGAATCCACCATACAGCATATGAAATAAATTTGAAGCCTTTTGTTTCATCAAAACGCTGAGCAGCTTTTATAAGCCCGAGATTTCCTTCATTAATAAGATCTGATAATGATAAACCTTGGTGCTGGTATTGCTTGGCTACAGAAACAACAAAACGTAAGTTTGCTTGTACCAATTTATCTAAGGCACGTTGGTCGCCCATTTTAATTTTTTGGGCAAGGGTTGTTTCCTCCTCTGGGGTAACCATCGAAATCTTAGAAATCTCTTGTAAATACTTCTCTACCGCTTGCGAATCTCTATTCGTTATCTGGGTTGCTATCTTTAACTGCCTCATTGTAACTTATTAATGTGAAAAATGATACGGATGTATGTTGAAACGCCGCAAAGATACAAATATTACTGTAGCGTTTCAAAAATAATGCTAAAAAAATTTTGCTGTGTGAAGAAATATGTATATACAAGAACCGTGCTAAAAAATAATTTTTTAATTATTTTTTCCTTAATCACTGAAGAATGCGTTGTTTATTGGATTGTAGAAGAGATATTTTTTCTTATAAAACCAACAAATATTTTTTTATAGAAAGTTTATTCACATTTTAGTATTAATCAAGACCCAAACAATGGCATTTTTCTTTGTTGTTATGATTAAGTAATAAAGCTACATTTGCAAAGTAAAAAAACAACCCAACAAATATGAGCGTAGTTGACCTTATTATGCCAAAACTTGGCGAAAGTATTATGGAAGCAACAATACTTAAATGGCATAAAAATGTGGGCGATAAAGTGGCACAGGACGAAACAATTTTGGATATTGCTACAGATAAAGTAGACAGCGAAGTACCATCCACTGCTGAAGGTATAATTGAAGAAATATTATTTAAAGTAGATGATGTAGTGCCAATAGGAACTGTTATTGTAAGAATCAGAACTGGTACATCCGCTGAGAATAATGTTACTCCTTCCCCATCTGCACCCAAAGTAGAATATGAAGAAGCTAAAATTGTAGAGGAAATACCTTATGTGCCTACTGCCAATGTTGTTAATCAACAAAACAATGGAGTTCGTTTTTATTCTCCTTTGGTTTTAAACATTGCTCAAAGCGAAGGAATAAGCATGACTGAGCTAGAAAAAATAGCAGGAACGGGACAAGATGGTCGAGTAAGCAAAAAGGACATTTTAGCTTATGTTGCTAACAGAGCAAGTACACAGCTTTCTTTAACTCCAAATCTTTCTAATACGCCACATCAAAGCCAAGCGGCAGTGGTCATAGAAAATTTACCAGCAGTTACTTCTGCCAATAATGTACCTGCTGTCTCGCCAACTTATACAGGCAATGTAGAAATCATAGAAATGGATCGTATGCGAAAGCTTATAGCCAAACACATGGTAGATAGTGTGCATACAAGTCCACATGTAACAAGCTTTGCAGAATGCGATGTTACCAACCTTGTTCAATGGAGAGAAAGAGTGAAAAATGATTTTGAGAAAAGAGAGGGTGAAAAGATGACTTACACGCCACTCTTTATTGAGGCAATAGTAAAATGCATAAAGAAATATCCATGGCTTAGTAGCTCAGTAGATGGTGATAAGATAATTGTAAAAAAAGATTTGAATATTGGTATGGCTACTGCTTTGCCATCTGGCAATCTAATTGTACCTGTTATAAAAAATGCCGGTCAGTTAAACCTAACTGGGCTTTGCAAACAAGTAAATACGCTTGCGAATGGTGCACGCACTGGTAAATTAAAACCCGATGATACAACAGGAGGTACTTTTACTTTAACAAACGTAGGAACATTTGGCAGCATTATGGGTACACCAATCATAAATCAACCACAAGTTGCTATTATGGCTGTGGGTGCTATTAAGAAAAGACCAATGGTAATAGAAACTCCTCAAGGCGATTGCATTGCTATACGCCATATGATGTACATCTCACTTAGCTATGATCACAGAATTATTGATGGTGCGCTTGGATCTACTTTTTTAAATGCAGTAAGCAAGGAATTGGAAAATTTTGATGTGAATAGGCAGATATAAATTTTTTACAAAGTTTTTTAAAAAGCTCAAACCTAATTTGAAGGGTTTGGGCTTTTTTTTGAATTGTCTTATTATAATTCTAACATAACCTAGTATTTGTAAATATGCATTAACAAACTGCTAAAAATTTTAATTATAGGATTATTACATGCATTTGTTTTACTATATAAAAATAAAAATAGTTACAGTAACAATAAAAAGCACATATTAGCGTTGTTTACACACTAGGTTTAACATACCGAAGCTATTCGTATGAAAAAAGCATTTTTTATATCATTCTTATTAGCAATACTAGTATTTAATGGATACAAATCAATATCGCAGTGTAACAATAACATCCTTGTAAATGCGAGTTTTGAGGAGCCTACTCAAAATTTAATCGGCAATAACAATTTAGGTGTACATCTAATTTCCGGGTGGGCAATTATTCCTGAGCAAACTTCACCTATTAGAGGTATTTTCAATATTATAAAAACCGATGGAAGTATTTATCCCAATGGACCAGATATATCTTTTGACGGAAATCAATATATGTCGATTAAAAATTGTGGAGGAATAGTTTATCAGGATTTTTCACTCACAGCCACTCAAAATGTTGGATACAAAGGCAGCTTTTCAAGTAAACAACATAACGCAAATTATATAGATTGGATTGGAAAAATAGATATTGTAGATCTATCAACAGATCAAATTGTAAGCAGTTCTAATAGTATCAGTTTTACAAATAGCAGTGGTTTCATTCCCGAGCAGGAAAGCTGGTTTTTAGCAATTGGGAATACGACATTACCGCCAGGTAATTACAGATTTGCAGTCTCATTAGGATTATTTGGTAATTTTGATGCTGCATTTTTAGCTCCCGGCTGCATCCTTTCTAATAACGGAATATCATTAAATGGTAAACATAAGAATGGAAGAGTACACCTTAATTGGAAAAACAATCTTCCAAACAACGGCGCCAATTTTGAAATAGAAAAAAGTACAGATGGTAGAAATTTTACAAAAATAGGCGTCAAAAATTTTGACATCAGCAATAATTATATTTTTATCGACAATAACCCTACACCTGAAAGCAAGAATTATTATAGAATCAAAAAAGTAAATCAAACAGGAATAGTACAATATTCTGATATAATCATTATAAGCACAAAAGGAAATATTAGTTTGTTGCTATCTCCAAATCCTACAGTAAACAATTTAACAGTTAGTGGTTTAAAAGGGAAAGGTCAGCTTATGATAAAGGATGCTATAGGTAGGAGTATTATTCAAAATAATATTCTAGACATACAATCTATCATAATTGATGTTTCAAAACTACCAAAAGGACCTTACACAGTTTTATATACTAATGAAACAAATAGCGTAAATCAGAAATTTATAAAACAGTAATATATTTCTTAACCAATCTTATCAAAACTAGCTGCAATTCCTTTAATAATTGAGGAACTAAAACCTTGATGTTCCATTTCATTTAAACCAGTAATGGTACATCCTTTAGGCGTGGTCACTTTATCTATTTCTTGTTCAGGATGGGTTTTGGTTGTAAGTAATAGCTCTGCTGCGCCCTTTACTGTTTGTGCGGCAATTAGGCTCGCAGTGGCAGCATCGAACCCTATTTCTATACCACCTTGTATGTTTGCACGTATATAACGCATAGCGTATGCAGTACCACAGGCACCAAGCACTGTTGCGGCATTCATAAGCTTTTCATCTATGTTTGCTATTTTACCAAGCTTGCTAAAAAGATCTTCTACATATTTTTTTTGCTTTATTGTAGCTTTTGTACTACTCAAACAAGTAATGCTTTCTTGAATAGCTATTGCGGTGTTTGGCATTGCCCTAAAAATGGCTAAATCTTTACCAACGATGCTTTCAATTTCTCCAATACTTATACCGGTAACTACAGAAATAAGCATATGCTTTGAAGAAAGACTTGCCTTTATCTCTTCTAAAACTTCTTTTACTTGAAATGGTTTTATGGCAAGAATAACTATTTCACTAGCCCCAACTGCATCTACATTATTAGAAGTGATATTGATACCATCTTTTTTCAAACCTGCGAGGGTAAGCAAATTTCTTTTTGTTACCGTAATGTTTTGTACTTTTGAAAAACCACTTTTCAATAAGCCTGTTGCTATTGCTGTACCTAAATTTCCGCCACCAATGATTGCTATTTTTTTCATAATTACAAATTACTGCTAATTAATTTACTTCGCTAAAAGTATTATCTATCTGCTTTAAGTTATCTAAAATACCATCGTAATGGGCTTTACCATAAACGAGTACGATTTTACTATATTTAGATGAAACAATTTCGTTTGCAATTACCTGGTTTCTAATATCATCAATAAGATAAGAGCGTTGCTCTTTTGAAATTTTATGATGTGTATATTTTTGGTCATACGAACCCAACTTAATTTCATAATCATAATCTTTTAATTGAATCGTTCCATACTTTCTTTCATAATTTGAAATCAAATCAATAAGCGAAGCATCAACCCCTTTTCCAAGCATTGTATCTTGCATTTTTATTAAAGAAAGTGGTTGATTCACTAGTTTATCTTTCTTAATTCTTTTATCAATTAAAGGATTTTGAAAAATTGATACGTTAGAAATCGTATCAACATAGCCTCCTGCTTTGCCCATTTTAACCATATCAATTCCTGTAAGTCTCCTAAACTTTCTAAGAAGCGTATCTTTCAGCTCATTATTCACCATGTCTTTACCTTTTATACCTTCAAAAAAAATAAAGTACCCACTTTTTGATAAGGAATCCATTTTGGCTTTGGTATCGTCGTAAAATGATTGTTTTCCTATATGATGCATTGGCATGAAACATATATCCTTTTTACCATTACTTATTTTTTTTATAACGTTGGCTTCATCGTAAATACCAACATGCTTCATAACAGCCTTCACTAAACATGATTGAAGCAACACGGCCATTGTTAAAGCAAATAAAATATTTTTCTTCATCGTTGCTTTTATTATTTTTATAAAATACCCTAATAACTTTTCAACACTTTCTTTAACACTGAATCCTTTTCAGATTGTTTTTTAAGCGATTTAAACAAAGCCGCTTCCCAATCGCCATAATTTGCATTTGGAAAAACTATAAACTTTTTTCCAAACTCTGATGCTAGGGCATTCGCATTTTCTGTTCTTTCTAACTCGGTTCTTTTATCAAACATACTACTTAAATCTGCAAGGTTATCTCCCATCAATAAAACAACTTCGTATCTATCCATTATTTGTAAACGCCTTGCTTCTTTACTCGATGTGTCGGTTCTTGTATAAAGATGTATAGGGTCTGCATTTGGAAAACCATATTTATTTAAATTTACTAAGGTAGATTCTCTTTCTCTATCCATTCTATTCGTTACATAAAATACTTGGATATTTTTTGAAGCAACGTATTTTAAAAAAGCTGCTGCCCCGGGCATTGTATCAGCTGCTGATTTATCTGTCCATTCGTACCATGAAGTTTGTGTGTATTCTATTCCATTGTATGCCTGTTTTACAGCATAAGGGCTATTGTCTAAAATAGTTTCGTCTATATCGGTAATAATTGCTTTTGGCTTTTCAGTTTGTGAGGTGTAAGCATCTATGCGCATACGAGCAATATTGTATCCTTGAAAACACAAAGCCCTATATTCTGCTGCACGTTGTTGAAAAAGTGCTGTGAATAATTTCCCATTCAAGCTTATATTGAGTGGTGTGGTTATAGATGGACTTACTATTGGAGTTTGTGCAATTTTTTTTGTCTGCGAGCATGCAAGTAAAAAAAATAAGCAAATGGTGAAAATACATTTCATAAATAATTATTTTAAAATAGTTAAATCCTAAAAGGTTTGTAAAATAAATACCAAAACTATAAAGTTGTTTCTAAACTTTTTAGGTTTTACTGGAAACTTACTCAAACAATTCTTGCTGCTCTTTTTCCTCTTTTGGTTTCACAAACTCCATTTCCACGGTTTTATTAAAATCAATAAGCTTAGATCCTATTGCTTTCCAACCCATTACATCTACCAATTTATCTACTTTGAACTTTACATTGTTTACCAATTGTCCTCTACCTGTTCTAACATTTAGCAATGGTTGCTCGTCAGATGTAATGGCCGATACCACATTATTTTTACCTTCTTTTATAAAAAGGTATTTTGTATTCAATGTTGTAGTTTCAATGCGAAAACGTTTTACGTTAAATTGAAGTTTGTCATTGTCAACATAAACTGCAGAGAATATTTTTTCAGTATCGTATTTTTCAATACTTATTATTTTCTCTGGATCAAATCTTTGAGTAAGCTCTTGGTCTATCATTTCGTAATTTCCATCGTAGTAAAAAACCACCATTCTATCTTCCGCTTCAAATTTTCCAAGGAACAACCCTTTTTCTTCCGAATTTAATCTGCCAAATTTATTATCAAACCACAATTTCTTTGCATCTAATGTTGATCTACCTGCTTCTTTAAAACGAATTGTTTTTATTGGATACTTAGTTACTGTATTTCCCATAGAGCCTCTGCCCTTTATATCTAATTCCTCAAAATAGAAATCCAATTCTTTTTTCTTAGCAGAACAGTTTGGACTCAAAATTATTTTTACTACTTCCGCTTCGCCATTTGCATTGGTAGAAAAATAATGAATTTTACTTTTCTCCGAACCTTTTGTTAAATCGTAATCTTTATCACGAGTAATACCAGTTACATTAAAACGCTTTGCATAACTCACCCCAGTTTTCCCATCTACATAAATAAGATTATATGTAGTGCGTTCATCTGCCTTTTGAAAAACTGCCGCATGAATAATATCTTTCCCAATAAATGCTTTATCAGAAACACGAATCACTTTCATTATTCCTCCTTTTGTAAACGCAATGATATCATCTAAATCTGATACTTCACCAATGTATTCATCTTTCTTCAATGAAGTACCAATAAATCCATCTGCAAAATTAGCATACAGCTTAATGTTGGCAATAGCTACAGATTTTGCAAGAATGGTATCAAATGCTTTTATTTCTGTTCTACGTTCTCTTCCTTTCCCAAATTTTTTCAACAAGTTTTCATAATAGGCAACAGCAAAATCAGTGAGATTGGCAATATTTTGTTTTACTGCCTTTATTTCAGCTTCTAGATTTTTAATCTGCTCGTTCAGATCATCAATATCCAATTTGTAAATTCTCCTTACAGGTTTTTCTGTAAGTTTTATAATATCTTCTCTCGTAATTTCCCTCTTCAATACTTTTTTGAATGGATCAAAAGCTTTATTTATCGCATCTAATACTTTATCCCAAGTCTCATGCTTTTTCTCAAGCTCTTTGTATATTTTTTCTTCAAAGAATATTTTTTCCAAGGAAGTAAAATGCCATTTTTCTTGTAACTCTGCAAGTTTTATTTCCAATTCTTTCAAGAGTAAGGCCTTAGTATTTTCTGTAGCAACTTTCAATAATTCAGTCACCGTAAGAAATACTGGTTTGTTATCCGAGATCACACAAGCATTGGGAGAAATACTAACTTCACAATCTGTAAAAGCATACAGTGCATCAATGGTAATATCTGGCGAAATTCCAGCAGCCAGCTCAATGATGATTTCTACCTCTGCTGCAGTATGGTCTGTAACTTTTTTTATTTTTATTTTTCCTTGATCATTTGCTTTTACAATACTTTCCATCAAAGTGGTTGTTGTAACCCCAAATGGCACGTTACGAATAACCAAAGTTTTCTTATCTAGTTCTTCAATATTTGCACGTACCCTTATTTTTCCTCCACGTTTACCATCGTTGTAATTGGTAGCATCCATAATGCCTCCGGTAAGAAAATCTGGTAGCAACTCAAATTTCTTGCCACGCAAATGCTTAATAGATGCTTCAATCAATTCGCAAAAGTTGTGTGGTAATATTTTTGTTGCTAAACCAACTGCAATTCCTTCCGCACCGTGCGCTAGCAATAAAGGAAACTTCATGGGCAATGTTACCGGCTCATTTTTTCTACCATCGTAGCTTAGTTGGTTGTTGGTTGTTTTTGCGTTAAAAGCTACTTCCAATGCAAATTTACTAAGGCGAGCTTCTATATAACGTGGCGCAGCGGCATCATCGCCAGTTCTTACATCGCCCCAATTACCTTGTGTTTCTATCAACAAATCTTTTTGGCCCATGTTTACCAAAGCATCGCCAATACTCGCATCTCCATGAGGATGATACTGCATGCTTTGTCCTATAATGTTTGCCACTTTATTGAAACGACCATCATCCATTTCCTTCATGGCGTGTAAAATCCTACGTTGTACGGGCTTTAATCCATCCTCAATTGCAGGAACGGCTCGCTCCAATATTACGTAACTGGCATAATCCAAAAACCAAGTTTTGTATTGCCCACCCAAGCCCGATGATGAGTGCTTGTATTCTTCTTTATTTGCTTTTGCCATTTTAATTTTTTGTTTCAAGCAGCGGTAAAAAGATTATAACGATACCACTATTCAATTATAAATTCCTTTGCTTTCGGTGC
>JANMFB010000213.1:0-2500 GCA_031377605.1 Ferruginibacter sp. | reverse complement strand
AACAGGGGGTTTGGCGTTATTGGGGCATGACGTTGTTATCTTCATCAGCAGCAACGTGGCAGCTTTTGTTCGGGCAGGACAAGCAACATTGGGCATTAGTTCTTAACATCATTTTTTATATCTTTATTCATCAGCGGTACCGGGCAGACAGTTGGTCAATACCCAACCATCGCAAAGCCCAAACGTTGCCTGCCATTATTTTGGGCACCCTACTAACTTAAACCTTTAGACATGACTTCAAAAAATTACAAAGAAGCCACAGAGATTATCACTACTCTCAAAAGTGGCAACTTCTATTGCGACTGCCCGTGTGGCTGCGGCGAAGAAATTAAACTTAATGACACAGACCTTTTTTATCTTGACGACTTTTCAACAAAAGGTCAAGAAGCTTTTGACGCATTGCAAATAGGCTTAAGGGAACAAAGAACCGAATTACGAAACAGAGAGAACATTCTAAAAACAAAAAGACAAATAGCTGCTAAAGCTGTAAACTTTGGTTTTATTTCTGAACGCATTGCACCTGCCTTACCACAATTTCCATTTGCTCATAAAGACTGTCGTTCACTATTTGACCCAATTGACTATGTAATATTTGAAGGGTTAAATAAAGGCGACAACGTAACCAAAATTATTTTTACGGAAATAAAAACAGGTTCTGCCAGGCTCAATGGACACCAAAAAGAAATCAAAGCCTTAGTTGAAAATAAAAAAGTGCAATTTCAAATCGAATCAAAATGACAAACAATCAACTCTTAAAGTTTTTTCAATTGCAAAGACAAATATTTGGTGTTTGTCCTAATACAGGAAATGTTTTTAGGTTAAGTCAATGCCACATCTTTGTAAAGCAAAAACGACCTGAACCAGATTGGCTACAGAAAATAGCGACTGAGCAACTAAGAATTGATATTATTTCAGAAAAACTTGACGATAGAAAAAACATAGTAGCAGAACAAGCAAAAATCATTGGCAGAAAAGAGGCTGACAATGCTATTAGAAAGTTTGACAAAGTCTTTAAGCCAAGAAAACTAAAAGCCGACGACTCTAAAGTTATTTTTCATCCAATAGACTATATCGTTTTTAATGGTATGAAGGCAGGTTTAATGAAAAACATTATTCTGATGGATAGAGAAAAAGAAAAGGCATCCGAAAAACAAATACAAAAAAGCATTGCTAAGGTAGTAGAAAAACAAAACTATGAATGGATTACTTTACGAGTTGAGGACAACGGTAATATCAAACAAGAATAACACTGCACGACATATAACGGCAGGCAACATGGGGTTTTGCAATATTGGGGCAGGACGTTGTAATCTTCATCATTAGCAACATGGCAGCAGTTGTTCGGGCAGGACAAACATCGGTTGGCTTTTGGTTGTTATCTTGTACATTTGTTTTTCAATCGGCAGCGTTTCCGGGCTTGACGTTTTTCAAATCCCCCAACATCGCAAAGGCCCTGTTCGTTATGCGGTAATTTTTGATGACCACTAATAAATTAAAATAACTAAAAAGTCTCAATGAAATTTATTATCCTTTTAATAGTACTCACACTTTCAACAATGGGACAAAAAATTGAAAGTGAGAAGACAGATACCATTTCTTTGAACTCGTTAAATTATTTAACTTGGGAATTAAAAATACATAACTATAGTGCTTCAGACCCAGCTGAAGTATTTGTAACTGCTATCGAAAATTTTGACACATTGAAAAGACTAATTCCTAAATATTATTTTGCAAGAAAACAGGAATTCAATGAGTACTATATTTTAGGTGTTCCAGATTTGACAAAAACAAACGACGTTGACCAAACATTAATTCAATTCTTGAATAAAATAGATAGCTTAAGACAGTTGCGAAGTCGCTCAACTTTTCGACAAGTTTACACATGGGACAATGTAAATAAAAAGATTAATTCAGAGCCCAAATTCAAAGAATTATCACAAATTGACAATCTTTTTTATCTAAAATCACTAAATGACATTTGTAAGTATATGTTATGTCCGAATAAGCATTAAATACAAACAATTATATTTGAATTAAAATCAATTTTGGCAATAGAAATTAATGCAACTAATATTTTGCATAGACTTGATTTATTAAAACTACCGCTAACATGGGTGGCTGATGCACAACTACCATTTTAAAAAATAATCCAACTCATTTTGAGGCGTTTTAAGCGTTGCCATTTTTTATTACACTCCCAATTTTGTTTTTAATAAAGTGGCGCTTATAAAAGATATATTGGTTTAATGAGCCTTGTTTTGCGTAAAAATAAAGCCTGCAGAGCCTGCACCGTTTTTTCGGTGTTTACCTGCTTTACTTGTACATTGGTTTGCACTTTTCTTGTTGTAAATTTTAGTAGTTTCTTTAGGTTGTAGGCAATGGCTGCCATGAGCATACATTTATTTGCCTGCTCAATACCCCTGGTGTTTACACGGCGCATCCCTAAATAATTTACCAGTGTGCCTAGTACAGGTTCTACTGTGCTGCTGCGGAGTTTTTT
>JANMFB010000040.1:0-10564 GCA_031377605.1 Ferruginibacter sp. | reverse complement strand
AGGTAATGGAGGTGGATTATCGGGTGGTAGATGGAGCTGTGAATATTACTGGCTTGGCTACATTGCTGGGTGGCGAGGGACTGAAGTACTTTGAAAATGGCCGTGCTCAGTTCTATGCTCTAATTTTCTTTGGTGCCATTTTGGTCATGGTGGTGGTATTTGGGGTGACTTAAATCATCGCTAAGTATTGCCACAAATAAAAATGACTTTATAATTTGTAGGGTTACTATCCCAGGTAAGTTCATTTAGCGAACTGTAAATTGCCTGTCCACAATATTCTTCTCCTCCATTAGTTTTTAGGGTAAATAAATTTTCCGATAAGGAATCTAAATTATTAATAAATCCATTTATTTGTTTTACATAACCCTTTTTTACATCATTGTTAGTTCTACCGTATTCGTACAAAGAAATTTCTATTTCTGGTGAAACTTCATTACACTTTGCTCGGCCCATGGTATTTACCATATTCCATAACTGGGCTTTGGCTTGCTCAATCAATCCATCCATACTACTACTTACATCTAGTAAAATAGCTACTTGTATTTTCGGCTTTACGTTTGGTTTGAGGGTACGCTCTACTTTTTTTGCTGAGGATAGTACTAGGGTAATAATTCCTGTACATAAAATGGCGATTGCTGGCTTTAGTATTTTTTGCATATGATTAGTTTTAGGAATTGATGCTCAAATCTAAAAAAATGCATAAACCATTTCTGTTAATTAAATCTTAATTGAAAAAGATTACAAATATTAAAATTCATTAAAGGCTTAATGTAACTAACAATGCAATAATTGCAGGTAAAGCTTGTACAAAAAATATTTTCTTACTAGCAGTTAGTGCACCATAAATACCGGCAATAATAACACAGGCTAAAAAGAAAATTGCTATATTTTTACTCCATATCATATCTGAAATAAGTAATGACCAAATTAAACCAGCAGCAAGGAATCCATTATATAAACCTTGGTTAGCGGCTAAGGTCTTTGTAGGTTTAAATAGTTCATTTGATAATGCCCCTTTAAAAGTTTTCTTACCAAGTGTTTCCCATGCAAACATTTCCATATAAAGTATGTAAAGATGCTCAAGTGCAATGATTGCTATAAATATGGTTGAAATTATTTTCATATAGATATTATTTAGTACTGTTCTTTCTCATTTGGAAAATCCTTATGCTTCACATCTTTTATATATTGCTGCACAGCATTCGTTGTTTGCTCATGTAAGTTTAAATACTGACGTAAAAATCTCGGTTTAAATTCTGTATTTATTCCTAGCATATCGTGCATTACCAAAACTTGTCCATCGCAGTCACTGCCTGCACCAATGCCTATTGTAGGGATACTTAAACTTTTAGAAACTTCCGCCGCTAACGCAGCTGGTATTTTTTCCAAAACGATTGCAAAGCAACCTGCTTCTTGTAAAAGCAATGCATCTTTTTTTAATTGAGCAGCTTCTACTTCTTCTTTTGCACGAACTGTATAAGTACCAAATTTATAGATACTTTGAGGCGTAAGGCCCAGATGCCCCATTACTGGAACACCACTATTTACAATTCTTTTTATTGATTCTACCTCATGCTCACCACCTTCTAATTTTATAGCATGCCCACCCGTTTCTTTCATTACTCTTATGGCAGAGTTTAATGCCTCAGTAGAATTGCCTTGGTAAGAACCAAAAGGCAAATCCACCACAACTAAACACCTATCTACACCTCGTACAACAGACTGGGCATGATAAATCATTTGCTCAAGTGTAATAGGGAGGGTAGTTTCGTTACCTGCCATTACATTACTTGCGCTATCACCTACAAGAATAACATCGATACCAGCACCATCAAAAATTTGTGCAAATGAAAAATCATAAGCAGTGATCATGGAGATTTTCTCTCCATTTATTTTCATTTTTTGTAGTGTATGGGTTGTTATTTTTTTTATTTCTTTGTTTATGGACATTTTTTATTCTATTGAGATTGGTAAATATTGATTAGCTATTTATAACAATATGGATTAACTAATTTGTAAATATAAACACTATTAATTATTGAAATTTAACCTTAAAACCGGCTGCAACTCAAGTTCATTTTTAGCAGGTGCATAAAGTATTATATTCGGAACTTTGTTAAACACAATATTTCTGGTATCGTTGTAATACCAAGTTTGATTAATAACTACTTTAGTAAATCGAGTTGGAGAAATCGGAAAGTCATTACTTGATATTTTTTTACTTTTTGGGTTTCCTAGAGAGTCGAAAACGGGAACCTCGATTGATTCTTCTCCCAGGAGGCTTGCATTTATATCTTTAATTGTTAAAACTTTATCTGTTGTTGCAGAATATGCTTTTATAGTTCCATTTAGCACGAAAGGCCATAAGGTTTCTACTAAGTTTTTTCCAAAGGTTTCTTTGTACGTATCTTCTTTTTTTACCGAATCTACAAAAAACACTTTTTCGGTTTTAGTGAGAAAAATGATCTTGTCTTTTGGAGAAGCTACATAATTAAATTTTTTGTTGAAAGCTGTAGCGAAAATTTCCGCTGTACCCAAATTTAATCCTTGCGACGTTATAATTTTTTTGAGCGGAGCTACATAACTAACGTACGATAACAATGTTGCATTTTGTACATAAATTTTTTGATGTGTATATAATAATCCGGGTGCGTTATCTGTTAGTTTGTTCTTTGTTATTTTTTGCTCATTGTGGTTAATATTTCCTAAGGAGTCAAAAACAGGAAGGTAAGTTTCAGTGCCTTCCAGTAATTCGATATTTGCTGCAACAGAGGAGTATTTAATGTTAATTTCTTCTTTTGAGTCGTCCGAAATATAAGCCGATGTTAAAATTTTTTTTGCTTTCATTTTGGCAATAAGCAAAGTTTTTAAATCGGGCTTAGTACATAATAATGTATCATTTGCTTTTATTGCCCAACTAATATTAGGTTGCTTTATAAAACTATTAAATGGTGTTTGCACCCTTATATCTTGCTGTGCAAATAGCTGTGGCGAAAAAAAAAGTAGCGGTAAAATAAATCGCATTGTATTGTTTTTTAACTAAGTAGAAAAGATGAAATAAACGCTCAAAAATTCACCAAAAGGAGTTTATTAATTTTTCAAATTAAATTCTTGTATCTCTAAGTCGTTCAGTTTCGCTTAACTCTTCCCATAAATGTTTTATCAATCCATCTGCCAATCCTATTTTTGGTACGCTTATCTCATCTGCTCCAGCCCATCGCATTACGTTTATGTATATTTCCAATGCAGGCACAATTACATCTGCTCTATCTTCTCTAAATCCATATTTTGATATTCGTTGTTTTAGAGTCATTGGTTGAAGCTCATTGTAATATTCTTTTAATAAATCCAATGGCAATGTCTTACCCTCTTTTCTTTTACTAAGACTAAATACTTTATTTATATTACCACCACTTCCAATAGCCATTACTGTTTTATGTCCTTTTGTTAATGCTTTTAAAGTATTTTTTAAATCGTCCCATTCCATGGCGCCTACCATGTTTTTTAGAATTCTAATTGTTCCAATGTTGTACGACTTTTTATAAACCAATATGCCATTACTAAAAAATGAAATTTCTGTACTACCACCTCCCACATCTATGTACATATAGCTATGTTCTATGTCCATATTTTCTGCTACATGGTTTTCATACACTAGATTTGCTTCCATATCTCCGTCTATGACCTCTATTAAAAAGCCTGTTTCCTTTTTTACAAGAGCAATTATTTCTTTTGCATTTGCAGCATCCCTCATGGCACTTGTGGCACATGCTTTAAGAGCCTCTACCTTATAAGCGTTCATCATATGCTTAAAAGATTTCATCGTTTCCACAAACATTTTCTTTTTTTCTCCAGATATCAATTTAGATTCAAATACATCAAAACCAAGTCTGAGCGGAACCCGGATAAGATTTAGCTTATTAAAAACTACTTTTCCATCTTTATCCGTTTGTACATCGTTTATAAGCAGTCTCGCTGCGTTACTTCCTATATCTATTGCTGCTAGTATCAATTTGTGAGGTTGTTTTATGCTAAAATTGCACTTTTAATTCCAATAATCATTTCAAATTATTAAAATTCTTTCAACAAGTTTTATGCATTTTCTTTTATACTTTTGATTAAGATCCAAAACCTTATTTAATCGCTAACTTTTAATAGATATATAAAAGTAAAACAAATGAATTCAGGAACTAGAATCAATCTCATAAACATAGCGTTAATGATAGCAAGTTGCATGGCAGCATTCATAATGCCATTTGAGGTTTTTTTATTCGCCTATGCCGTATTGGGTCCTTTACATTACCTTACTGAAATAAGTTGGTTGCACGATAGACAATATTTTACAAAGGGTAAATATGATAATATCGTTTTGTGGATCATTGGCCTGATAATTCTTTTCGAAAGTTTGGCATATAGATACAATTGGGACTGGCCTTTTGGCAGCAGCTTCAACAATAAGATAATATTTGTTGCGCTTACAGCTTCTTTGTTAATGGTTTTTGTAAAAAATGTTTATATAAAGGTGTTTGGAATGTTTTTGCTTTTAGTAATTGCTAATAAGATTTTTGAGAATGACCCTAGAGATGGATTTGCATTTTTTATAGGTGCATTATTACCTACGTTGGTTCATGTGTTTGTTTTTACAGGTTTTTTTATTTTGTATGGCGCTTTAAAGAGTAGGAGTAAAAGTGGGCTTTTATCCTTTGTTGTCTTTATAATTTGCCCTATTTTATTGTTTATGCTTTTTAAAGAGAAAACGTTCATACCAATTACAAAATATGGCGAAGCTTCCTATGTTGCAGGTGGAGATGGCTTTTATGATACCAATTTGAGTTTTCTTACACACATTTTTAACATTGAATTTCCTCAGCTAAAAGATGCTGCTGGTAATCTTTTATTTTATAGCGGTACTGATGGTGTTACTCAAATTCCTGCACCCGATTATAGCAATGCAGCATCTGTTGTTTTTCATTCACAGACTGGTATTTTACTCATGCGCTTTATAGCATTTGCTTATACTTATCATTACCTCAACTGGTTTAGTAAAACCGAAGTTATTAAATGGCACAAAGTGCCAAAAGCTAGATTTATTGCGGTTATTATTTTATGGATTACCTCCTTGATATTATATGGAGTGAATTATTCGCTTGGATTAAGGTGGTTGTATTTTTTAAGTTTTTGTCATGTATTGTTAGAGTTTCCACTTAATATGGTTTCAATAACTGGTATTGCAAAAGAAACATTTACCATCGCAGGTAATGGATTTAAACTTCAACCTGCTTCTTTAAAAAAGTAGTTTTATGTCAACTTGCTCACGTAATTAAAAGTTTCTACTTGCGAACGAATTTTCTTTTTGCCTGAACTGTAAATTACATGTTCATTTTTTAAATGGTTATCTAGTATTCTTGCTTTTGTATTGTCGTTTAATTGGATTGCCAAAATATCAATTAGACTTTGTTTTATTTTTTTGTCAAAAATAGGACAGGCAACTTCTATCCTATGATCTATGTTTCTTTGCATCCAATCTGCAGATGAAATAAAAACTTTTTCGTCTCCGCCATTATTAAAAACTATTACTCGAGCATGTTCTAAATATTCATCTACAATACTTATAGCTTTAATGGGTACTTTAAATTTTTTGTTTTCGGTAAGCATGCAACAAATGCCTCTTATAATAAGTTTTACAGGTACACCTGCTTCTGCAGCTTCGTTTAATTTGTCTATCAATAATTTGTCACTAAGCGAATTTACTTTTAACGCAATGCCTGATGGTTTTTTTAACCCAACATTTTTTATTTCTCTATTTATAAGAAATACAATTTGCCTCCTCATATTAGTTGGGCTTACCATCAATGTTTTACAACCTTTTAATAAGTGTTCCTTGACAGTGGGATTTTCTAAGTAACTAAAAACCCTATTTATATCAGCCATAATTTTACTGTTGGAAGTAAGCAAACAATGGTCTCCATAAAATTTTGCAGTATTTTCATTTAGGTTTCCTGTACTTACAAAGCCATAAAAACTAGTTCTTTTTTTCTCTACTTTTTTTATAACACATATTTTTGCATGCACTTTTAAATTAGGTACACCAATCAATACTTTTACACCTGCTTCTTCAAGGCGCTCCTTCCATTCAAGATTGGCTTCTTCATCAAATCTAGCTCTAAGTTCTAGCATCACTGTTACTTTCTTGCCATTCCTTACAGCATTGGAAAGTGCATTTATTACCTTAGATCTAGAAGCTAATCTGTAACAAGTAATTTTTATGCTTTCTACATTTGGGTCTATAGCAGCTTCTCTTAATAAATCTGTTACACTGTTAAAAGAATGGTATGGAAAATGCAATAGCACATCTTTTTTACTTACGATAGATGATACATTGCTATTTTTTTTTAAAAGTGGATGTTCAATTGATTGTTTTCTATTACTCTTTGATTTAAATACCTGATTGGGAAAGTTCATAAAATCTTTGAAATTATGAATTCTTCCTCCTGCTATAATGTTTTCTTGCTCGGATAAGTTTAGCCTTTTTACTAAATAGGTAAATAGGAGAGGATCAATTTCTTTGTCATATACAAAACGAACAGGTTTCCCTTTTTTTCTGTTTTTTATGCCTTTTTCTATTTTTTGGATAATGCTTCCAGGCAAATCATTGTCTATATCTATTTCTGCATCTCTAGTTACTTTTATAATGTGCCCAGAAAATGTATCGTAATTAAAAAATGAAAAAATATTTGGCAAGCAAAAACGTATTATGTCTTCCAATAAAATAATAAATTGCTTGTTATCTTTCGATGGTAAAATTAGAAATCGAGATATATTTCTTACAGGAATTGATACCAATGCAAACCTCTGTGGTATTGAACCATCTATTTTTGATAACTTACAAGCCAAGTATATCGATTTATCGTTTAAAATTGGAAAGTGAGTTAAACTTTCAAGCATTAAAGGAACAATACTACTTCGTACTTCTTCATTAAAATAATTTTGTACAAATTCCTTTTGTGAGGCATTTAATTTTTTATCATTTAAGAAATAAATATTTTCCTTTTTTAATTCTCTTAAAATATCATTCCATACGGATTCAAACTTTCCTTGTTCTGTCAATACTTTTTCTTGTATTTCGTGTAGTATTTTTTGTGGGTTTACCTCTAAATGCATTTTTGCTTTATGCCCAAGCGAAACCATTTTTCTAAGCGCCGCTACACGAACACGAAAAAATTCATCTAAATTGTTGGAAAAAATTCCTAAAAATTTTAATCTTTCTTTTAGCGGAACGCTACTATCTGCTGCCTCTTGTAAAACCCTGTTGTTAAACGATAGCCAGCTTATATCTCTTGCAATTATCTTATCTGATTTTGATGTATTTTGTTTTATCATAGGTAGCAGTAAATCTTAAAATAAAAATACCCCATTATTTTATAGTGCACATTATTTAATCATTAAGTTTTCAATAATTTTTGTTGTGGAAATACCATCAATAATTTTTGCAATTACAACTTTTCCTCCTGCTTCCATCACTTCTTTTGCACCTACAATTTGATCTATGGTGTAGTCGCCACCTTTCACCAATACATCTGGTAAAATTGTTTTTATTAAATGGAGCGGAGTGTCATCTTCAAAAACAATTACTGCATCTGTTTGTAAAAGGCTTGCCAATATCAATGCCCTTGCGTCCTCATCATTTACTGGTCGGGTAGGGCCTTTTAATCTTTTTACTGAGGCGTCTGCATTTACACCCACTATAAGCATATTACCATGAGATGCTGCTTCTGTAAGAGATGCAATGTGACCTTTGTGCAAAATATCAAAAACCCCATTTGTAAAAACAATTTTTTTGCTTTGCAACCGCCAAATAAATACTTGTTTTTCCAATTGCTCTAGTGTGTATATTTTATTCGGTATAGCTTGTAGTAATCTCATTTTTTTTCTTATTAATGTATGGCAGTAGCAAAAGTGAAATAAGCCCTGCTACTATAATTAAAATGGTACTTACCCCCCATATAAGCCATCCATAGGCTTCACCTTGCGAAGATACAATACCATAAATTCCTAATGTTTGGCTTACAAAAATAGGGAAGGAACCTAATCCTCCCGGTGTTACAATCATGGCTAAAGTTGATAGGCTAAGAACTGCACAAGCAGCTTTTATACTCAAATGTGCAGTGCTTTCCATAGCTTTAAAACCTAAATAAATTTGAAGTAAATACATCAGCCAAATAAAAAGGGTATAAATTAAAAATAACCTTCGTTCTTTTAAATTTTTTACAGAACTAATTCCAGTAATTATTCCAGTAATAAAAGTCTTTACTTTTATTAAGATCTTGTTATTTGGATAAAGAGAAATAATTTTTTTAAAAATAAAAAACACAATTACAAGTCCTGCCACAACTATTAATCCTTTAGCCCAAATAGGTATTCCCGTTGTTTTACCTATTTGCTCAAGCTTATCTTTTACATAACTTCCTATTACATCTATCTGAATAAGTACGGTAATACAAATAAAAACAAAATAGCAAATAAGATCAAAAATTCTTTCTATTACAATTGTACCAATGAGTTTATCTGTTTTTAGTTTTTCATATTTGGCAAGCATAGAGCATTTGAGTACTTCACCTAATCTCGGTACAGCAGAATTTGCTAAATAACCAACCATTGTTACTGCAAAAGTATTTTTTAATGAAGGTTTAAATCCGAGCGGTTTCATCAATAACTTCCAGCGCATAGAGCGAACTAGATGGCTTGATAAATTCATTAAAATGACCGGAATTACCAGTAAATAATTTGTGTTTGTAAGGGCGTGTTTAAAATCAATTTGTTCTTGCTCAGTCATACCATGCAACTGCCACCATACAAGGAATAAACCACCTCCTAAGAAAATGAAATATTGAAGAAAAGATAAAATTTTTGCTCTCATAGAGTGCTTTTTCATTAGGTTTTACAAAACAATATTGTCTATTAATCTCACTTCATTTAAATATGCAGCTACAAGCGCAACTAGTTTTTTCTTGCCATCCCAATTATCCTGCAGCTTCAAAGTCTCTGCATCTGCAATCTCCGTGTAATCTACTTTATATCCGTTACTTAATAAAAAATTTGTAGCCTTTTGTTTTAAATGTATAAGATTGCCAGGTTTCATTTCATTCTTTATTATCATTAAGCATTCAAAAATTCTTAAGGCTTGTTTTCTTTCTGTTTCATTTAGCCTCATATTTCTACTGCTCATAGCCAACCCATCTGTTTCTCTCATGGTATCGCATATTTCCAAAATCACCTTGTGCTTTTCTATTTCCATCATGGTTTCCACCACCATACATTGTTGATAATCTTTTCTACCCATATACAATACATCTGGCATTACTGCCAAAAGCAATTTATCTACAATAATGCTTACACCCTGAAAATGTCCCGGTCTATATTTACCTTCCAAAATAGTTTCTAGATAACCAAGTTCGTAATGTTTGTTCTCTATTCCTTCTTTGTACATTTCACTAACTGAAGGTAAAAACAAAACATCACAGCCAGCTGCCTCAAGCTTGTCAATATCAGCCTCTAATGTTTTGGGATATTTCTCAAGGTCAGAAACATTATTGAACTGTGTAGGATTTACAAAAATGCTACAAATAACTAAATCATTTGCCGATTTAGCTTTGGTTATTAGTGATATGTGCCCAACATGTAGCGCTCCCATTGTTGGAACAAAGCCGGTTTTTAGATTATGCAGCTTTTGCCTATATAAATAGTCTTGCAATGTTATTATATCTTTAAATAATATCATGTGAGTAGTTTTACGGTGCTTAAATGCTTATATACGCTCAATTATGGATATTTTTTGTTACTTTTGCAGCCGTTTCAAAAATAAGTTTACTTTAACTAATTAGGCACAAATGTCAACAAAGAAAAGGATTTTATTTATTGTGAGTGAAATGTCGCCATATGTAGAGGGAACTTCCTTTGGTGAAACAATAAATAAGCTTGCTGTTTTATCTAATGATAATAACATGGAAGTTAGATGTATCATGCCCAAATTTGGAACTATAAATGAACGCAGACATCGCTTGCATGAAGTTGTAAGATTATCTGGCATTAATGTTTCTATTGGAAACGATGATTACCCGCTTACTATTAAAGTAGCTTCTTTGCCTAATGCAAGATTGCAGGTTTACTTTTTAGATAATGATGATTTCTTTAAGCGTAAAGCAACATTTACCGACGAAAATGGTAAATTTTTTGAAGACAATGATTTACGTACCGTTCTTTTTTGCAAAGGCGCATTGGAAACGGTAAAAAAGTTTGGATGGCCTCCAGATATTATTCATGTGAGTGGATGGATGGCTGGTTTAATCCCAATGTTTATTAAAGTAGCTTATAAAAAGGAACCGGTTTTTAGCCATTGCAAAGTGGTATTTACAATAGGTGATAATACTTTCAAAGATAAACTCGGTGCAGAATTTTTAAATTTGGCAGCGATAAACGATCATGTAACTAAAAAAGATCTCGAAGCCTTTAAAGATACCAACAACGTATCTATGTTTAGAGGTGGTGCAACTTATGCAGATGCAGT
>JANMFB010000018.1:0-28318 GCA_031377605.1 Ferruginibacter sp. | reverse complement strand
CCATTATTGCATGGCCAATCGAACGTGCTAATATTGGGAGAGCTAGTAGAGGTAAAATATGCGCCATTTATATACCAGTAATACATAGCTCCACCAGGCCACTCGGGCATAGGTTCTATTTGGGCTTGAAGCGGCTCCCCTCTTTGTGGGGCACCATAAGTTACATTTAAGTAATACATACCACCCCAATCAATACATCCATGTTCAAAATAATAATCGTTTATTAGTCTTGCACAATCATCAGTAGATACAGCAGATACAACTCCTGTAACCCCTGCGGTAGGTGATGATATGCTAACAGTATTGCCAAATACTGTGTAAGGTGAAGCATTGCCATTTATAAGTAACCCATTGGTGGTGGTATAAGTAATGCTGCCATTGGTTGGTTGGTTTACTATAAAGCTTGTGCTATTACAATCAAGCCCATAAGTAGGTTGTAGGTTTACCGGAGATTCTGTACTGCCTACCACAAGTGGCTTGGTAATTAGGTATACCCCATTACAACCTGGTACAGTAATACTTGCTATTAAATTTACATTAGGAGGAATGCCAGTTTTTGTAACTGTGGTACTAGAACCTGTGAGGTTCGATAAAGTAGCCGTAGTTGTATTAGATAAGCTCCATGCTACTATGGCATTGCCTGGTAAGCCGTTAATAAAAAATGTAGATGATTTGCAAAAATTTGTATTGCCTGTAATATTAAAATTGCAGCTACTGGAAATAATAGAGGGAGAAGCGGCAAATTGGCTGGAGCCTGTAATTGCTTTTGCATTTACATTTTTCTGAAACAGGCCGCAAGAAGTTAAAGTAATTGTATTGGTAGTGGTATTTATTGTTGCTGGGGCATCAGCGCCACTGGGCAACAACCAACCATTATTTGCCCCAAGCTCCCATACGTAAGAGTAAGTACAAGCAGAGGTACCCGATTGGTTAATTGTAAAAGTTTGGGTTTTTGGTGTATTACAAACAATAGGTACAGTACTTGGAGATACGGTAAATGAGGGAGCAGGGCGATTAATACTTACAAATGAAATTTGCCCTTTGGTTAAGTTAGTGCCACAACTGTTATTTGTTGCCCTTATTTGTATTACACCACCGGTATTGGCATTAGATGTAAATGTAACTGTATTGGTTCCCGCAATCCAATTACCTGTAGAAGTTGTACCATTCATTTGCCAGCCTAATGGTATTAAATATTCATAGGTGCTTATACTCCCAAAGCATTCAAGTGGATTTGTAAATTCTGTTTTCCATTTTAAAGGAGTAAATGTGAAAGGTATAGTACTTATTTGGCAAATGGATGCAGTAATTGCCACTGCATTTACATTAGTACAGGCATTAAAAAATAATGATTTTATTTTTTTAAAGGTTATTATGTAAGGGCTTGCCACATTACCACCACTATAACTAATAGTAAATGTTTAAGGTTGGTTTACATCATTAAACCTGCCTATAAAAGTAAAATTCGCAGTATTGTTATTTGGGTTTGTAATTACAGCAGCACCACCACTACCTGTTATACTAGCACCGGTAGCACCTGTGGGTAAGGTAACCGTAAATGTGATATTTTGTAGAGGGCAAAATTCATTTGTAAAATTAGGGTTGATTTGTTGTCCAACTAAGAATTTTGTCATGAACAAAAAGCAAAGTATGAGTTTTATATTTTTCATTTTTTTAATGTTTATTTCTTTAAATGTATTTGTAAGCCAATATTAAATTGAAACCCTTTTTTTATATCATCATATGTCAAAGCATTATCCCTTATTTTTTCTGATTGGTATATGTAACCTGACAAAAATTCTATAGAAACAGAAGAATTGAAAAATATTGCAGGTCCTACCATAATCATATAATTTTTTCTTTCGCCTTTATAATTACCTAATCGGGCATTGCCGATTTGATAGGCTCCATCAATTAAAAAATTAAGTTGGTTGTCTCTATTTAGAAAATAATAACGTGAGAAAAGTCCATAATCTATGGTTAAATTATTATTAACCCCTCCCCCAATACCATTTATATTTTGAATTTGTTTAAACCAATCTAAAGAGACTTTTACTCCTCCAGCAAATTTATCAGTAAAAAAATAACCAATATTTGGTGATAATTTGACTGAAGTAATTTGATAATAGGCAACCCCGCTTGGCAAAATGTAATCTGCAGTAAACGTTTTTTTTGAGGAATTAAAACTGCCATTACCCCCTACAAGCCAAGTTCCTTTATCTAATTGTGCTTTACAACAAATAGAAAAATAAAAAAGAGCAAAAAATAAGCATGATGTTTTTTTCATAAAAATAGTTTTAGTTGTAAAATTAGTAAATAGCGGTGGGCTATGTATGTGTACAATATTAAAATTTATCATTATAAAAAATTTATGTAATAAAATAATTACAAGTTTTCACATAAATACTAAGCCGATAGTAACCAATTGATTTAATAAAATTGATAACTCGGAACTATATTCTGAAAAAAATTTTGTCTTGTTGAACCTCTTCATTGTATAGTACTGATTACTACATCTGTAAATGTGAAACAGGGTAATCAAATGAAAAAAAAATAAAATTTTAGTGATCTTTTTACCCAGCTAAAACTTTTTAATGGTCTATAAATTTCAAGAAAAATTATGGCTCTTGTTTTTTCTTGTTTAAGAATACAGATTTGTGGTTTGTAGGTACATTATATGAATAAGATTAATTTTCATCCATTTTTATACTATTTTCGCAATAAATAATAAACAAATATGGCTGAAGTAATACGCATGCCGCTACTGAGCGATACAATGACAGAAGGTAAAATTGTGGCATGGAACAAAAAAGTGGGAGATAAAGTAAAGGCTGACGATGTATTGGCAGAAGTGGAAACTGACAAAGCCACCATGGAAGTAAATGGCTACGTAGACGGCACATTGCTTTATATAGGTATACCGGCAGGTGAGGCTGCAAAAGTAAATGGTATTATTGCTATAATAGGGAAAGAAGGTGAAGAATATAAACATTTATTGGATAGTGGGCAGGGAGCAGGGGGCAGTGGGCAAGCAGCAGTGGGGAGTGGACAGGCAGCAGTTGGCAGTGGGCAGGTGGGAGTTAGCAGTGACAATACAATCACTAACAAAGTTTCCTTACCTGCAGGGGCAAAAGAAATACGCATGCCATTGCTTAGCGATACCATGACAGAGGGAAAAATTGTATCGTGGAATAAAAAAGTAGGAGATATTGTAAAGGCTGATGATGTGCTAGCAGATGTAGAGACAGATAAAGCAACAATGGAGGTGGTAGGTTACGAAGAAGGGACGCTTTTATACATTGGTGTGGAAGCAGGAAAAGCCGCACAGATAAATGAAATTATTGCTATTGTAGGAAAACCAGGTACGGATGTAAGTGCATATGTGGCTGCAGAGAAGGCACTGTCAGTTGGCGGTGTACAGTTGGAAGTTGGTAGTAAAGAGTTGGCAGTTGGCAGTGAGCAGTTAGCAGAAAATACAGCACCTGCTGAAATTATTGAAACTAGCGCAAATAACGAAAATGGAAGAATAAAAGCATCTCCACTTGCAAAGAAAATAGCTGCTGAAAAAGGATTAGATTTAAGTAAAGTAACTGGCACAGGCGATGCAGGCAGAATTACCAAAAGAGATATTGATGGGTATAAAGAACAGACCACAGACCAAAGACCACAAACTGCAGCTGTAGCTTCAAGCGCTCAACCTTCAACTTTAAACATTCAACCTTTAACTGAATCTTACACTGATGTGCCACTAACACAAATGCGCAAAGTTATTGCTCGTCGTTTGGGAGAAAGTATGTTTACTGCACCACATTTTTATCTAACCATGGAGTTAAATATGGATAATGCAATGTCGGCTCGAGTTGCTATAAATGAAGTGAGCCCTGTGAAAGTTTCATTCAATGACATGATCATAAAAGCTTGTGCTGCTGCACTACGTTTACATCCTGATGTGAATAGTAGCTGGATGGGCGATTTCATCAGAAAGAACAACCACATACACATAGGTTCCGCACTTGCTTTACCAGAAGGATTGATAGTACCAGTAATTCGTTTTGCAGATCAAAAATCATTGTCGCAAATAGCAGCTGATGCCAAAGAATTATACGGCAAAGCAAAAGATAAAAAACTACAACCAAATGAATTTAGTGGTAACACGTTTACCATTTCTAATTTGGGTATGATGGATATTGAAGAATTTACAGCCATTATAAATCCTCCGGATAGTTGCATACTTGCAGTAGGCAGAATAAAGGAAGTTGTAGTAAGCCGCAATGGACAATTTGTGGTTACAAATATGATGAAAGTAACGCTAAGCTGCGATCATAGAAGTGTAGATGGTGCGGTAGGTGCAGCATTCCTACAAACATTGAAAAAGTTTGTGGAAAATCCTGTTATCATGTTGGTATAAATTTTTTGCAAAATATTTTTGAAAGTGCCTTTGTTAATTTTTTAATAGAGGCATTTTTATTTGTCCCTAATAGTACAACATGGTTAATGATTTCGATTTACCAATTTCTCACACTAAAGCACCAAACCAATTATCTCTTGTTTATTATATTATTTTTTAAAAGAACATCAATAAAATGAACATTGCTTCATTTACGTTAAATAATTATTAAAAAACATTATTATTAAATGTTACGTATTATATTGCATTTAATAACAAATGAGGTGATCCCCCAATCGCCATTTATTAAATCTGCATAATTGTTATTCTTAACAACCTGCAGTAAAACAAAGCATACAACTGCTAGATATTTTACTTAAATAAATTCATTGGTTTTTGTATAAAAAATTACCCGACTTTAAAATTACAGGTAAGACATTTTTACAAATTGTAAAACGTAAAATAATTGAAAAAATAGAACCAAACAGAGCTATCTGCTATTGTATATGATTGGCTAAGCAATGCAGGCCAACCGCTAAGCAATGCATATTGCAAGCAAGAAATAACTGCACATGCAGACTACCCTGCACTCACTGCCGTGTTGTAAGAAATCCCTTGGGAAACTCTTTGATTATTAATGAATATGAACAACGTAGATGAAAATTATAAAAAACAACATAATTTTAATAAATAGTCCTCCAGCTTTTCTTTAATTAATTTAAAAATAAAAAATATTAACATGAAAAAATATCTTTTACTTTTTGCTACAATAATTATTTCAAACTTAGCAATGGCTCAAAATAAAGCTAGCCAAATTGAATTAGAACCATATTTAAGATGGGATACATATCCTCAATTTACAAATGCAATTAATAATATTGCTACATATAAAATTGATATTAAAGGAAATAGTTGGGGAGTTAATGGTGCTTATAAAGTTCCAATAGTAAACAATTTGTTAGTAAAAATTGGGGTTGGCTTTTTTAAATATTCTTTTAATAAAATAAATAGTTCGAATGTTACTTTCGGTAATGGAAATGGGCGAGTTATTAATTACCCAACTACACTTGGTATTGTATTAGTAACTAACAGATATCAATATAATACTTTCAGCTTAAACTTGGGAGTTGAGAAAGTTTTTGAAATTAAAAAGGACCTATTAATTACAAATAGTATTAATTTCCTGAATTATTTTACTTATTCACAAGAATACCACTTGCCTTTTGACAATAGTTTTATTTCCCAACCTGAGCTTAAAATTAAAAATGATTATAAAATTAAAAACAATAGACATTTCGGATTGGGGGCAAATTTTCAGGTCGGTCTATTAAAGAAAATAGGTAAAATAAATATTGGTCCCTCTTTGATTATACCTATTTATGATAAATGGAAGCAAGACAATGTTTTTCCAACAGAAATCAATTTCGAAAATCGCAGCAAATGGTTAAATGGCATTGGTGCAGGTATCATTTGCAATTATTCATTATATAAAATTAAAAAAAATGCAAAATAAAAATTTAAAAAAAGCATACTTTTATTTACTACATTAACATTAAGTGTAATTCTTAGTGCGCAGGTAAAAACGAAAATATTTTACTCAGAAGTACCAACCAAGTATAAATCTGCTTTTGAAGAAATCACAAAAATTTATAGTATTAATTCATCATCTGAATTTAAAAAACTCAAGAGTATGAATAATAATGATGAAGAAATCAAATTTGCGTCACAAGTTAAAACAAATATTAATTTTCTGAAAGAGGCAATTATGGAAAAAGAAGAAGATTTTATTAAATACTCACTTACTATATATGCTAGAGAGGCTTTAAATATGTCTTTACAGTTTAGTAAATTTAAACTACCAAACGGAGCTATACTTTCTCTTTATACCAAAAATGAGTTGACGGATAGTATCTCTGCCAATGAGAACAATGTGAATAATGTTTGGGCTACAAGAGTGTACCAAGGAAGTAAACTGTCAATTATATTACGAGTTCCATATTCTTTAGAAAAGCAAGTTGAACTAAATATAGGTTCTGTAAACTTTGGTTATAAAAATTTCGGAATTTTATATGATTTTGGAAATATTGGAGCATCTGCAAATTGTCACATTAATGCAAATTGCCCAGCAGGTAATGGTTGGGATAATGAAAAGAATTCAATTGCAATGATTGTGGTTAATGGAGTGGAGATGTGTACAGGCTCTTTAATAATGAACGCTTGTAATACTAGAATCCCATACATTTTGACAGCCAGCCATTGTTTAGGTGCAGGAAATGTTCCAAATTGGGTTTTTCAGTTTCAAACTTTGAGTACTAATTGTGCGACAAATATAGGATGGAGAGAGGATATACAATTTAACGGTTGTACTTTAAGAGCTAATAATGCTGCAACAGATTTCGCTTTGCTTCAATTGAACACAACCCCACTTCCAAGTTCAGGTCTATTTTATTCAGGTTGGTCAAGACAAGCAACAAATATAACAAGCACAACAATACTTCATCATCCTCAAGGAGACTTAATGAAAATAGCAAGAGATAACAATGCTCCTATTGCCCTAAATTCAATAAATACAGACGCATGGCAGTTAGATTTAGATTTAGGAAGAGTAGAAGGAGGAAGCTCAGGAGCTCCGTATTATAATCAAAATCATCAAATAATTGGACAGCATTGGAGAAGACCTCAGAATAATGGAACAAATCAACCTTGTGTTTGGACTCAAACTCAAGGTGGTAGATTTAATTTGTCGTGGTCAGGTGGAGGAACAAATTCTACGAGACTAAGTAATTGGCTTGACCCCAATAATACAGGTGCTATATCCACAAATACTACAAACATAAATTTACTTTTGCAACCAACTATTGGTTCTCAATCCTTTTCCCTAATAAACTCTCCTATTGGTCAAAATTGCAATGAATTAAATTTTTCTGCAAGTGATGTTTCTAATGGTGTACCAATAACATGGACTACAACTAATGGTGCTTTGATTAATGGTAACGCCTCACCATACATTTCAAACAATAATACAGTATCTATTTCATCAATAGGAGTTGATAATTCTTACATAACCGCAACTACTCAAAATGGAACATGCACTAATACTGCTGTTTCATCATTTTGTCCTTGCATTCCTTGGGATAATCCAAATGGTTATATTTCATTTGCACCTACCACAAGCTCAGACCCATTAGTAGCTCATGTAGATGAATGTTCAGGAGCCTATCAATATAATTGGTACATACAAGGACAATTAATAGCAACTACAAATACAGGTGATTTGTGGTTAAATCCTTGGCCATGCATTGGTAATCCAAGAGACTTAATAGTACAAGCATGAACAAATTGCGGCATATCAATTCCAATTTCTGTAGGAGAAATATATTTAGACTGCACAGGATTGAGAACTTCACAAATTTTAGATAACATCTTAATTTATCCTAATCCAAGTTCAAGTTTAGTTCAAATAAATCTTATAGATTTTAATGAAAATAAAGAAAATGTCAATATTTCAAAACAAATAATTGAAATCAAAGTTTTCGACAATTTTGGAAATCTAAAATTATTAAAAAAGCTACCTTCAAATACTACATCTACACAAATTGACGTGAGTAACTTTGTTAGTGGAATTTACCAAATTGAAATAAATAATGGTTATAAGAAGGTTATAAAGAAATTAATAAAAAAATAAAACCACTAAAATAAGAGTGAGGCTGTCTCAAAAGTACGAGTCAGCCTCTTTTTATTCGTATCCCTGATGGAGAAAAATTTCATACAGACGACTCTCGGAGCTTAGAAAATCGTTTTGAGACCTCCTCACTTTATTAAAATTTTAAGGAAAAAAATCCTGTTACCATGTTGGTATAAATTTTTTGCGAAATATTTTTGAAAGTGCCTTTATTAATTTTTTAATAGAGGCATTTTTATTTAATTCCAACTTCAAAGATTAATTTTACACTAATTAAATGAAATCATCCCCCATTATATTATTCGACGGCGTTTGCAACCTATGCAATACATCTGTGCAAACGGTTATAAAAAAAGATAAGCAAGGCATTTTTTATTTTGCTTCTTTACAATCGGAAGCTGGGCAAAATTTATTGAAGGAATTTAATTTGCCACAGGAAAATTTCAATTCATTTATACTTATACAAAACGGAAAAGCTTATCAAAAATCTACCGCAGCATTAATGGTAGCAAAGCAGTTGAATGGTTTACTAAAATTATTATACGTGTTTATCATTGTTCCTACTTTTATAAGAGATACAGTTTATAACATTGTAGCAAATAACAGGTATAAATGGTTTGGCAAAAAAGAATCTTGTATGATTCCTACCCCAGAACTTAAAGCAAGATTTTTAAATTAAAAAACATATGCAAAAGAAAACAATCGTATTAGGAGCATCAGACAACGAGGAACGATATAGCTACTTAGCCGTAAAAAAATTATTGGCATACAACCATCCTGTAATTGCAGTAGGCAGAAAAAAGGCTGTAATTGGAAATACAGCTATCGTAGAAGAAATACTACCAGCCGATGATGTAGATACTATTACACTTTATTTGAATGCAGAAAATCAAAAAAAGTTTTATAAAAACATTTTAGCGATAAACCCTAAAAGAATAATTTTTAACCCGGGGGCAGAAAACCCTGAATTAGCCGCCCTTGCTCAATTACAGAAAATAAAAACACTAGAAGCTTGTACACTAGTATTACTTGCAACAAATCAATATTAATCTTTTTTAAAAAAAAAATAATAGCATCTATAATATTTTATCAACCTGTGCGTTTTAGTTAGGTATATCCATTTGCACAAACCCTAATTTAAACCCAGCTGATGAAAACATTAAAAAAGTATTTCCTTGTAGCATTACTTTCTGTAATTGCATTTTCAAGTAACAGTCAGACGCCTTCTGCAAAACAACCAATATTTGCAGCATATCCAAACACACTTAAAGTAGATAACCTAACATTATCAAATTCTTTTACTTATGATAAAGGTGCTAGTGTAATATTGAACCTTGCAGAAGGTTTTCAGTTTAGTGGCTCAGTTATCAGTAACCTTAAGAACAGCGAAGATTTACAAATAGTAACCATTCGTTCTTTAGATAATCAGAATACGTTATTAGAGATATCTAAAATTACAAATAAGGATAACTCCATTGATTATAAAGGAAGGATATTGAATAACAACGCAGCTGATGGATTTGAATTGAAAAATATTAATGGTAATTATTCATTAGAAAAATTTGAACTAGATAAGATATTACAGCAATGTAAACAATAAGCTAAAAAACACATAGAATAACCAGATACTGACGATTTTGAAAAAACACTATCCCAGCTATCTACAAATCCCTTAAAATGAACAACCTTTTACAAAAGTTATGCTTTAGTGCATTGCTAATGACATCGCTAAATGCAATTTGCCAAGTCCCTAAACTTAGCAGTTTTACGACAGGCAACCCAACCATCTTTTTAGACTTTGATGGGCAAACTGTACAATCTGCAGGTTGGAATAGTGGTAGTGCATTTGTATGCGCCCCTGCTGTTCTTACTAATGCACAAATCACAGAGATTTTCAACAGAGTGAGCGAAGATTACCGTCCGTTCACCATAAATATAACAACAGACTCTACTGATTTCTTTGCAGCACCTTCTACAAAAAGAGTAAGAATAATTATAACACCAACTAGTAGTTGGTATTCTGCTGGTGTTGGAGGGGTTGCTTATACAAATAGTTTTTCTTGGGGTAGTAACATGCCCGGTTTTGTTTTCTCGGATAGACTACTTGCTGTAAAGAGTCTTGCAGAATGTTGCTCACATGAGAGTGGACATACACTTGGCTTGGATCATCAATCTAAATACGATGGAAGTTGTGGAGTTTTAGAATACTACAACTCAGGAAATGGCACAGGACAAACAGGCTGGTCTCCAATAATGGGCAATAGTTATTATAGAAATATGACTGGTTGGAATAATGGCTCAACATATGATTGTAATATAACTCAAGATAACCTCTCTATAATAGCCTCTACACAAAATGGTATAAATTTTAGAACTGATGACTATGCAGAAGTTTTAGACAATACAACTTTTACTTTGAATACCAACTCGTTTAATATACCAGGTATTATTTCTACGAGTACGGATAAAGATGCTTATAAAATAACACTAACACAAAATAGCATATTACATTTAGAAGCTACTCCTTATCAAGTTGGTGCAGGCAATACAGGTGCAAACCTCGATGTTGAATTTTCACTTTATAATAATTCGAAAGTTCTACTGCGTACATACAATCCATTAGAAACAATGAACGTAGTAATAGATACAACATTAAGTACTGGCACCTACTACTTTGTTGTAAGCGGAACTGGTAACAGTAATGCCAGCGGATATGGAAGCCTAGGCTCATATACCTTTACCGGCACCAAGGGTGTGCTTCCCATCCGTGATGTTGCATTGCAAGGCAAGGCAAATAAAAATAATCATTCATTTTCTTGGAATATAATTTCCGACGAACCTATTGTGAGCCAAGTAATAGAAGCCTCAAGCAATGGATCAGATTTCTCTCCAATATTTACAGATGTAACAGGCTCAAAAAATTATAACTACACTACAACTTTAAAGGGAACAATATTTTACAGATTAAAAGCTACTTCCAGCATCAATCAAACTGTTTACTCAAATATTATAGCATTAAAAACTACAGATAATAAAAAACAATTTGAAGTTACCACCTTGGCACAACAAAATATTAGGGTTACTGCAACAGAGAATTATAGCTATATTTTGTATGATGCAAATGCAAGATTAGTAGCAACAGGAAAAGAAAGAATCGGTATCAGCAATATAAATGTCTCTAACTTATCTAGTGGAATGTTCATACTTCAAATGATGAGCAATAACAATATACAAACAGAAAGAATTATAAAACAGTAAGGTAGATTCATGTGTATGGTAAAGAGTCGGGATTAGGGCCCGGCTCTTTTTTGTTTTAGATAAGCCCTACTTCCCTTAACCTTCATAATGCAAAGGTTAAAATATGTACAACGCAACATTAATTTCTTGCCTCCCCATTCAACAAATCCAAATTCGTCTCCCCAATAAAATCAAATATTTTTGTTTGCCCATTTTTTTTACCACACTGGTTACAAAATGCCTAGGCAAAAATTGCCAAGTTTTTTCGTAGCCTTCGCTAGCTCAAAAAATATTTATTGCCAATATTTGGACTTATAATTTAATATGGATCCTTAAAATATTAAATGAAAAATAGTAGCTAGAAATTAAACAATTCCCCAACAGGAATTTCCAATAACTCTGCAATTCGGTAAAGCGTCCAACTAGTAGGGTTTGATTTACCTTTTTCTAATTTATTATAATTCTGTTTTTCTTTATCTAACATATAAGCAAACTCTACTTGCGTTAGCTTTTTTTGCTTACGAAGTTTGGCTATTTGTAGCCCAAGCTTTATTTGAAATTCTTTTTGTTGCATAAGGCTTTTGCCATCTGCAAACTCATTAACTAAAATTTAACTTGGTAATACTAAAAGATTACTTTAGTTTTATTTTTAATTAGTTAATCACTGTCTCTTAATGATAAATTGAAAAATTTGAGCCAAAATAAACAAATAGTAACTAGAGAACTTTACACAATTGCACAAGAATGGCTAACTGTATCCGGTATGAAAACAAATACCACTTACACTAAAGAAGCCATCACTTCACATCCCGATTATCCTGCTATGACGGCGGTTACAGACTTTTTAGAAAGTGGTGGTATGGGCTATGATGCAGTGCAGGCAGATGCCTCATATATACATGAGTTTAACTACCCACTGCTTGCACATATAAAACAACCAGGCAATGAATATTTGTATTTGGTAAAAGATGCAAGTGTGTGGGACAAAGAAAAAAGCATAACAGAAAACTGGAGCGGGATTGCACTATATGGAGTAAAAGGCGCAACATAGCACAATGAAGAAAACGACGCCACAGAAAAACTAGAGCAAAAAAATAAATACATAGCTGCAGCTTTTGTAGTGGCAGGGTTAGCATTATTTATTGGTAGTATATTTATTTATACAAATGCGACACTTAATATTTTTGGTTTACTCTCCCTAGCAGGCTTAGCCATAAGCATAGCCGCACTAGGTACTGAGCTTGGCTACCAAAGCAAACTCGTAAAACAAGTGTGCGGCACAGTAGGCAATGGCGGCTGCGAAAAAGTGCTTGGCAGCAAATTTGCCAAAGGATTTGCAGGCATTACGCCTGCTGATGCTTCTGTATTGTATTTTGCCGCACAATTTTTCTTATACTTGGCTGGTTGTTTTTACCATCCAATACTAACAGGCATAATTACCATATCCTTTGCAGGCATAGCCGTAGCCGCATGAAGCCTATATTCACAGGCCGTAAAACTAAAAGAGTGGTGTGCATTATGTTTATGCATTGTAGCCGTTTTACTTGCACAAATTATTATTGCTTCTATTCAATTGCAGACCTTGCAATATAACTTACTTTATATACCTTTTTTACTTTTTATACTTTCTACAATACTGCTCACCATCATATACCTCCCCATAAAACAACTAATTAAAACAAACAGCAAAAATAAACAAGAACTTGCCTCTTTTAAAAAATGGAAAACAGATGCCTCCTTATTTATGGCACAATGGGAAAAAGAACCTACTTGCGATAATACAATTTGGGAAAATGATTTGCTGATAGGTAATGCAGATGCGCCTATACGTATAACTGTGGCTTGTAACCCTTATTGTGGGCCTTGTGCAAAGGCGCATAAGGAGCTGGATAAATTGGTGGAAAAATATTCGGGTAAAGTTAGTGTGCAAATAAGGATGCTATGTAGGTCAGAGGATAAAAATAATAATACAACTATTGCAGTAAAAGCAATACTACAAAATGCAAATAATTTAAAAAGTAACACTGAATTAAAGAATATGCTTACAGACTGGTTTGATTGGATGAATTATAAACAGTGGAATGCTAAATGGAATACAAAAAATGATTGTGATGTAACAAGCACCATTAAAAAACATGATAATTGGATGGATAACAACCATATAAAATATACGCCGACAATTTTTGTAAATGGTAAAAAGATACCAACAAGGTATGAAATAAGTGATATTGAAAATATGCTACCACAATTAACCGAAGTCTTTGTGGTTGTTTAAAATAATTTAAAGAATAAAGTAAGCGCTTGCTTTATTGGTTGCCTTTAAATGATAACTTTAAAGTGTGGTTTGCAACTGCTGCACATACAAATAAAAATTATTAAAATGAAAAAATTATCGAGAGTTGAGATGAAAAATGTTATGGGTGGTAAATATGCCCCTGGAGGAGGAGGTGTTAGTACTTGTGCGACACTATGTTCCTACTACGAAAGTGGAACTGGGATGGTAAATGGCACATGCGAGATAAATTCTAGCGAAGCTTGTGTTTGCAAAGGACCAAATTCAAGTGTTGTATGGGCGGCTTGCAATACCGAAGAAGGTGTTTAATTTAAAGGGTTTCATAGCCATTTATTTTTAACATTAATTAATCAGATTCCTACCTAAATAATAATTTGGGTAGGAATTTTAAATCATCAGTTTATGAATAAACTGTTTTTTATTTTTATTTTCAATTTTTTCAGTGTTGATATTTATTGCCAATTAAAGTTTAACTTAAGAGTGGAAAGTAAAATCAATTTGAATGGTCAAAAAATTTATTTAGAAATATATAATTACGAGTATGGGAAAATGACTTCGACACAGGATTCAGCTACTTTTGAAAAAAACTGGATTCAATTTAGTGGGATTTTAACAAGCCCTTGTGAAGACGCATTACTTCACTTAAAAAACTTTGATAACCGAATGTATTTTGTTTTGGATTCAGGCTTCAACTATATAAAAATACTACCCCTTACAAAAAAATCTTTATGGAAACGAAATAACCTTTCAGAACATGTTTTTTTAAATTCAAAATCAAACGACTTAAAAAATAAATTAGATAGTTTAGATAATATTCTTTACCAAAAATTTGGAAATAATCTTTCACTCAGACCCGAGGAAGTATCAACTTATAGGAACTATCAATTAAAACTATTAGAAAATAATATTTCCAATTATTATACATTAAAAAAAATTTACGATTTTTCGAACAAAAAAAATTCTAGCAATGGAACAATTAGGCTTTTAGAGATATTTAATAGGCTTGACAGTAATATCAAAATTTCTAATCTAGGTCTTAAAGTACTCAGTAAACTCAATAATTCCCTAAAACTTAACTATGGGAAAGTAATTCCTAAATTTTCGCTTTTAAATACTAAAGATAAAATATTTACAAATGATTCTTTAGAAAATAAAGTATATCTACTAGCCTTTGGTGCTGTATGGTGTGGTCCGTGTAAAAAAAATATTCCAAGTTTAAAAAAGATTTATTCTAAATACAAGGATAAAGGCTTGGAAATATTATATGTCAATTTAGATGATGATAAAAAAAAGTGGGAATCAATGATAAAAGAATATTCAATGAACTGGATAAATTTATCTACTGATGCCAAGTTTTCTGAAAGTCAAATTACAAAAGATTACGATATAAAATTTTTGCCCTGCTATTTAATAGTTGACAGAGATAAAAAAATAGTTTATAACTCACTGTTTAAATCAGATGATGACTTGTTTATAATGGAAGAAACGATACTAAATGTATCAAAATAGATACAAACCTCCTTTGCCTTCTTTGCCTTCGTTGGTAGCTACCAAAATCGCATTCGCCGAGGCCTGGTCTTTGACCAGCCGACAAAGTATAAGATGCTATAAAAACGAAAAACAAATTACAAATAGGCTTTGGAAACAGGCATTAGTCATACACCTACATTTTTCATAAATAGTAAAAAATTACTTGGTAGGTATTGTATGAAAGATATTGAAAAAATGATACCGCAATTGGAAGAAACTTTTGTGGTAGTAAAATAATTTCTTGGCCAAAGAATAAGGTGATATTCTGTAATAGTACCTTTACAAAAGCTGTTGCACAAAACAATTAAATTTTATTAAGATGAAAAAATTATCAAGAAATGAAATGAAAAATGTTATTGGTGGAATGAACGCACCCGCAGATGGTTTGAGTTCATGTAAGTGCTTACCTGGTGATCCAGACGGCTCATGTTCAACTACTTTAGCAGGAAGTTGCCTGTGTACTTCTACGGGCTCTCCTTCAAGTTATTCTCTTAATGATAGTACTTGTAAGATTGCATCATAAGAGTATTAATTTTTAATCAATGTCATCTTATTTGAAATTCTCTTAAATAAAAACTATAAAATGAATAATTCAAATAAGATGACTTTAAAAAAAATTTCAAGTAATGCTAAAACTTAAGATTTCACTTTCAATATTTTTTACTTTTTGTTTTGTGTTGTCATTTTCTCAAAAACGTAAAATAGTAACAATTGACATAAGAAATAAAGGTGATATTGATACAGTTTTTCTGACTAAAAAGACTGGTAGTCAATATTCCCCCTTTGACACAATTGTAATTCCTATTGGTAATAATTTAATTAAAAGAGATTATAAATTAAATGAAATTAGTTTCTTAATGCTGAAAATTAAACAAAAACCCGGTTTTTATCAATTTATTTTAGACGGAGACTTAAGAATTAATTGCAATGTGGATAGTATTTGGAGCTCAACTATAGTTGGGTCAAAACTTACTGATGACTGGTTTGTTTTTTACAAAAATGTTGTGCAACCAACCAAATTTAAAATTATAAAGTTAAATAGCGATATAAACAAACTAAGTAATCCAATTGATTCTTTGCAAATAGAAAAACTCCTTAATGAACAAACTGCAGTAATTAATGAAAATTATAAAAAAACCAAACTTTATATACAAAAAAATAGAAACTCGTTTGTAAGTTTATTTCTTCTCGAGTCGGGGTATGATAAATTTGGAGTCATACAAAATAATATTTTATTAAACTCTTTAAATATTAAATTACAAAATAATTCACTAGGTAAATTTATAAGAGAAAAGATAAATAAAGATTTACAATTTGTTAAAGGAAATGCAATACCAGACTTTCAAATTAAAGATTTATTAGGAGAAACACTATCCTCAAAAAAAATAATTGGTCAGATTACACTTTTAGACTTTTGGGGGACATGGTGTGGTCCTTGCATTAAATCATTACCTAAATTGAAAGAAACGTATAAAAATTATAAAGGTAGTAATTTAAAATTTATTAGTATAGCAAATGAAAACAATATTAATCCAGATGTATTCTTGCCGTTAATAAAAAAAGAAGAAATTGAATGGAAGATATATGTTCAAAGCTTAAATGATAAATCACTCAACAGCCTATCAACAGTATTAAACATAACTGATTATCCAACTTTTATTTTAATAGGAAAAGACGGAGTAATATTGGAAAGAACCGTTGGAGTTAATGGTATTGATGTAATAAATAGTTTTCTATTGAATTACTATAAATGACCTTTCCCCCTAATGGCGCTGATATGCAGCAGAGCAAAGTGCGGCAAGGTATCTGTGCCAATGTAAAAGAAGTTCAATAAAAATAAAGTAAACCCTTTGCCTTCGTTGGTAGCTAGCAATATCACATTCGCCGAGGCCTGGTCTTTGACCAGCCGACAAAGTATAAGATGCTATAAAAACGAAAAACAAATTACAAATAGGCTTTGCTGGTCAAAGACCAGGCAAAGGCTTGCAAGAGTGGAGAGGATAATTAAAAGTGTCTAATTATTCTTCATCAAATTTTAATACCACAACTAAAAATATTAATGTCCATCTTCCCACACTTTCTCCAACGCAACCAAATGGACTGTGGTCCCTCATGTCTCTACATGATAAGCAAACATTATGGGCGCAACTTTAGCTTAGAAAAACTACGTGAACTTACAGAGATAGGTAAAGAAGGGGTAAACATTTTAGGCATTAGTGATGCTGCAGAAAAAATTGGTTTTCGAACACAAGCATTGCAACTTTCGTTAAACGATTTAAAAACCAATATAAAACTGCCTTGTATTTTACACTGGAGCCAAAACCATTTTGTGGTATTGTATAAAATAAAACAAAATGCATTTTATATTTCTGATCCTGGTAAATCATTATTGAAATATACGGAAGCCGAATTTGTGCAGCAATGGCTAAGCCATAAAAATGGTAATGAAAAAACAGGTATTTCATTAACCCTCGCACCCACACCGCTCTTCTACAACAACCAATACAACGATGATTATACCGAGCAAAAAAGCAAAGGCTTTGGTAGCATTGTTTCGTATTTGCTTCCTTATAAGAAACTAATTGTGCAACTTATGCTTGGCTTATTGCTCGGTAGTTTGTTGCAACTAATTTTACCCTTTCTTACACAAAGTGTTATTGATACTGGTGTAAATACGAGTAATCTACCTTTTGTGTACGTGGTACTATTTGCACAGTTGGCTTTGTTTGCAGGCAGGCTAGGGGTAGATTTTATAAGAGGTTGGATATTGTACCACATAAGCAGCCGTATAAATATTAGCATACTTACCGATTTTTTAATAAAGCTTATGAAGTTGCCCGTAAGCTATTTTGACAGCAAAAAAACCGGCGATATTATGCAGCGTATGAACGACCATAGCCGCATACAAAATTTTCTTACGGGTACATCGCTATCCACACTTTTTTCTTTGTTTAACTTGGTACTATTTTCGGTAGTGCTTGCCATGTACAATACAGGCATATTTGCAGTGTTTGCAGGGGCGTCGATTTTATACATTTTATGGATATTTATTTTTCTTAAAAAGAGAAAACAATTAGACTATAAACAATTTGACATAGCCTCAGCCGAGCAAAGCAAAACAATGGAAATAGTGCAAGGCATGCAAGAAATAAAATTGCATGGTTGCGAAAAACCAAAACGGTGGCAATGGGAGCGCTTGCAGGCACGCACGTTCAGGCTAGGTATGAAAGGGCTTGCGCTAAACCAATGGCAACAAACGGGCGCTTTTTTTATAAACGAAGGCAAGAATATTTTTATTACTTTTTTAGCAGCAAAGGCAGTAATAAACCACGAAGGTGGGATGACTTTAGGAGGAATGCTGGCCGTACAATACATTATTGGTCAGCTAAACGGACCTATAGAACAAATGATAAGCTTTGTGCAAAGTTGGCAATTGGCAAAAATAAGTTTAGATAGGTTAAATGAAATACATGGGCTAACGGATGAAGAACCCTCGGATAAATTATTAAGCCATACACTGCCTACAGATAAAACGATTGAGCTAACAAATGTGTCCTTCACCTACCCGGGCGCAGGCAACGAAGCAGTATTAAAAAATATAGAACTCCTCATACCCAATGGAAAAACTACAGCTATTGTAGGTACGAGTGGAAGTGGTAAAACAACGTTATTAAAATTATTATTAAAATTTTATGCGCCTCAAAAAGGCAATGTAAAAGTAGGTGGAAATGATTTGGAAAACCTTAGCCACAAAACTTGGCGAAAAGCCATAGGTGTAGTAATGCAAGAGAGTTTTATTTTTAATGATAGTATAGCTGCAAACATTGCTGTAGATGGCGAAAGTATTGATACCACAAGGTTAAAGCAAGCTGCCATTACTGCCAATATTTTAGAATTTATAGAAAGTCTTCCACTTGGGTTTAATACAAAAATAGGTGCAGAAGGTGTGGGTGTAAGTGCAGGGCAAAAACAGCGAATACTTATAGCAAGAGCAGTATATAAAAACCCTGAGTATATTTTTTTTGATGAAGCCACCAATAGTTTAGATGCAAACAATGAAACAGTAATTATGAAAAATCTCTCGGAGTTTTTTCATAATAGAACAGTAATTGTAGTAGCACACAGATTAAGTACAGTAAAAAATGCAGATCAAATTGTAGTATTAAACAAAGGAACAATTACCGAAGCTGGCACACACGAGGACTTGATACAGTTGAGAGGAGAATATTTTATGCTTGTGAAGAATCAGTTGGAGCTGGGAGATTGATTATTTATACACATCTTTTCTATGATCTACATCAAAAATAAAAATGGTTAATATTTTGTAATGAATTTCATATACGATACGATATACTCCAACTCTAATTCTGTAAGCACTTTTAAATGCAATCAACTTTTTACAGCCAATCGGTCTGGGGTTATTTTCCAGATTAACAATTGCTTTTTCAATAGCTGTAAGGTAAGGTTCGGAAATGGAACTTATCTTTTTTTGTGCACTTTTTTTAATTCTAACTGTATATGGCAAGACGATTACTTTTTAGATTTTCTAAGTTTTTCAAAAAAAGCCTTTGCTTCCATACTAGTTTCATCTCTACGTTTCGAAATCATTTTTAAATCTGCAATATCTTCTTTCATGCTTAAATATTCTTTTTCAGGAATAACTGCATATCGCTTTTTTTCTATTATTAATGTTTGTGCTTTCATAAAAAATAATTTATACAAATATAATATTTATGCCCGAAATAATTAAAACACCCAATCTACCTTCAAATAGTGAAGGGAATATAAAATTACTTTCTACGGAAGTACAGGAAATTATTTCACAAAAGCCAGGTTGGATAGTGCGAAATGGCATTGTATTATTCTTGGGCATAATTGGCTTAATGCTAGCAACAACTTTTTTTATAAGTTACCCAGATGTGGTAAATGCGAACGCAACTTTCTCTACTTTAAATGCACCAAAAGAAGTAAAAGCTAGAGCAGAGGGCAAACTGGTAAAGCTTTCTGTGGCAGAAGGTAAATTGGTAAATGAAAATGAAATAATAGGCTTCTTGGAAAGCAGGGCAGTACACAATGAGGTAATTGCCCTCTCTCAAATTATAGACAATGTGCAAAATAATATTAATGCAAATGACCTGAGTAGTTTATATTTTTCTTATAAAAATTTAGGGGAAGTGCAACAGCCGTACCAAGTTTTCATGCAGGCATTTAATACCTATAAGCAATATTTATCGAGTGGCTTTTACAACAAAAAGAAAAATATGCTACAACAAGATGTAAGTTACTTGCAACGGTTGCATACCAATCTTGAAGAACAAAAAAAAATGCAGCAAGAAGATTTGAGTTTGGCTGGAAAAACATTTGATGCCAATAAAACACTAAGCAATGAGAAAGTAATTGCCGATTTTGAATATAGAATTGAAAAGAGTAAATACATTTCAAAAGCGATGGCTATTCCGCAAATAAATTCATCGCTTATTACAAATGAAAGTAGCAAGCACGAAAAAGAAAAGGAAATGGCGCAACTAGAAAATGATATTGCGCAGCAAAAAGGAATTTTCATAGAGGCATTACATACTTTTAAAGCACAATTAGACGAATGGAAAAGTAAATTTTTACTGATTGCTCCTATTGCTGGCAAGGCAAGCTTTACAGAATTTATAGAGGAAAATAGTCAAATAAAGATGAATCAAACGGTGTGTTTCATAAACCCAGAAAACACCACCTACTTTGCAAAAGTTTTTATACCCCAAACAAATTTTGGTAAAATTAAAATTGGGGAGGATGTATTGTTAAAACTAAATGCCTATCCATACAGAGAGTTTGGTACTATTAAAGCAAAACTCGATTTTATTTCCTCTATTCCAACAGACAGTGGCTTCATGGCTAAGGTGTCGTTACCAAATGGATTATTTACTAACTATAAAAAAGAATTACAATATACAGAGGGATTAACTGCACAAGCAGAAATAATAACAGCCGATTTGAAATTAAGCGATCGATTATTTAATGAATTGAGGGCTGTGTTTAATAAGAAATAAAGTTGTCATCATTCTTATTTCTCCCCCCACCTATAACTTTCCTGCTGCAGTCCTGCCAAATCTATAATCCTATCCACCACTGTTGCAGCCACCTCTTCTACCGTTTTTGGTAAGCTATAAAAAGAAGGCGTAGCAGGGCAAATGATACCACCGGCAAGTGTGATGGTTTCCATGTTTTTTATATGTATCAGGCTATAGGGTGTATCCCTAGCCACACATATTAGTTTTCTTCTTTCTTTTAAAATTACATCGGCCGCACGGCTTATCAGATCATTGGATATTCCATTGGCAATTCTACCCAACGTACCCATACTACAGGGCACAATAATCATTGTATTGTAACGCCCCGAGCCAGATGCAAATGGAGCAAAGAAATCTTGCTGACCGTAATATTTTACATCAAAATCCTGGTAGCTTTCATCTCCTAATTCTACCTTCCACACGTCTTTGGCATTGTCTGTCATTACCAAGGCTAAATCTTCTATTTGGTCTTGTATTTGCGATAATTTTGTTAATAATAGTTTTGCGTATACAGAGCCGCTGGCGCCCGTTATTGCTATTACAATTTTTTGTCTTATTTTTTCGTTCATTTTACTAAGTTAAACCATTTACGAATGAGGTACCTATTCAGTTTTATAATTTTATTAATAATCGGTTGCGCTATTTCATCTTTTACTAAAAAGACCGAAGCAAAGATAAATTGGATTACCATTGAGCAGTTAAATGAGCAATACGCAAAAAATCCAAAACCCATTTTAATAGATATATACACCGATTGGTGTGGATGGTGCAAAGAAATGGATAGAACCACCTACAAACATGAAAAACTCACTGCTTATGTAAATGAGCGTTACTATGCAATAAAATTTAATGCAGAGTCGAGGCAAACCATTACTTTCAACAACAAACAGTACAAATACAATAAACAATATAAAACAAATGAATTGGCCATCTATTTAACCGGCGGCCAACTTTCGTACCCCACTACCGTTTTTATGAGTGGCACCAATGCACAGCCGGCACCTTTGCCCGGTTATCTCAAACCCAAGCAAATAGAAGGCCCGTTGAAATATTTTGGCGAAAAAGCAGATGCCAATGAAACTTTTGTTGCGTTTAACAAAAAGCTTCATACCGAATGGTAGTTTATCTTTGCAAAAAAGAAAGATGAACAAGTTAGATATACTATTAAAAGAAATAAACGCTGCTGCATCAGATAAAAAGCTACTCAAAATAACCCTTGGCAACAAAAGAAATAAAACGGCTGATGTAAAAAATGTTTTTATAAAACCCGTTATCATAAAAGATAGCTTGATGCTCTCTTTTGTGTACAGGCACCCCACACAAGATATTACCAAAAACTTTTCTATTGAAGAAGGCATAACTACCATTAAAAATCTATTGGCAGAAAGTTTTTTTAATGCAGATGTGTACAATACTGCAAATACTATTTATTACAGTGTAGATAAAACTGGCAAAGAAAAAATGGTAACCAAAGCCATTGAAACAATTACAAATGTGCCGCAGCTCTTGCACGACAAAACGAAACAACGCATTATACAAGCCAATGCATTTTATTTGAAAGAATTGGGCATTACTACCAATGAAGGGAACGTAAAAAAAGAAATGCAGCATAAGTACAAACAAATAAATAGGTATGTAGAAATTATAGAAGGTATATTAAAAGATACAGAGCAAACAGATAACTTTTCGGTGGTGGATATGGGTAGTGGAAAAGGATATCTAACTTTTGCATTGTATGATTTTTTACAACAAAAAAATATGGCTGCAACAGTACAGGGCATAGAACTTAGAGATGACCTTGTAACAAAATGCAATACCATAGCAAAGCAAGGAAAATACAACGGCTTGTCATTTATTAAAGGAAGTATACAAGAAACGGCTATTGAAAATGTAGATATGCTCATTGCCTTACACGCCTGCGATACAGCTACAGACGATGCCATCATGAAAGGTATTGAGGCCAAAGCCAAATTTATTATTTGTGCACCTTGTTGTCACAAACAAATACGCAGACAAATGTTGCCAACCAATGCACTTAAACAAATAACCAAACATGGCATATTGCTAGAACGCCAAGCAGAAATGGTAACCGATACCATTCGTGCACTCATACTAGAAGCACATGGATATAAAACAAAAGTGTTTGATTTTATTGAGGAAGAAGACACCCCCAAAAATGTAATGATTGTAGGTACAAGGGCAACTGCTTCTGAAAATACTTTTACAGAAAACATGGAAAAAGTAAAAGCGCTAAAAGAATTGTTTGGTATACAAGAACATTATTTGGAGACATTGTTGCCATAAATTATTTTCCAATCTTACAATATCCAATAGTATCTTCATAGTATGGCAACTGAAAATGCACAAAACCGAACCCTCGGTTTGTTTCAATCTACGGTTTTAAATATGATAGACATGGTGGGCATTGGCCCCTTTGTAACCATGCCTATTGTAATTGGGCTATTGGGTGGAATGTACTTGTGGGCATGGGTGGCCGGTGCGTTGCTCTCTTTTGTAGATGCCATGATATGGAGCGAACTGGGTGCAGCCTATCCGCTTGCCGGTGGCAGTTATAATTTTTTAAAAGTTGCCTACGGCGAAAAAGGGCCCGGTAAAATGATGAGTTTTCTCTATGTATGGCAAACCATCATCCAGGCGCCATTGGTTGCAGCCTCTGCGGCCATTGGGTTTGCACAATATTTTATGTATTTGGTGCCGCTGGAATTATGGCAACAAAAAATGGTCAGTGGAGCGGTCATTATTTTTGTTACTTTTTTATTATATAGAAAAATTGAGAGCATTGGCAAAATAGGCGTACTGCTTTGGATGGGTGTTATTGGTACACTTGGTTGGATCATTTTTGGTGGCATTGCTCATGGCAATTTTATGCAACCGATTTTTGACAGTGCAGATATGAATAGCCTAAAAGCAATCTCTTCTTTTTTCTTTGGCAAAGCCTGTGTAAAAACGATTTATAGTTATTTGGGTTACTATAATGTGTGCCACTTGGGTGGCGAAATAAAAGACCCGGGAAAAAACATTCCAAGAAGTATGTTCATATCCATCATCGGTATTGCCATACTTTATCTTGCCATGAATGTGAGTGTAACAAGCGTAATTCCTTGGCAAGAAATAAAACATTGGGTAGATACCGATACCAAAGTTTTTGTAATAAGTACATTTATAGAAAGGCTATATGGCCATACTGCTGCAGTTGTAATTACTGTGATGGTGTTGTGGGTGGCACTCGCCTCACTTTTTGCTGTAATGCTTGGCTACAGCCGTGTTCCCTTTGCTGCGGCGCAAGATGGTGCATTTTTTAAAATCTTTGCTAAGCTACATCCTACAAAAAATTTTCCCTATATTTCGTTGCTCATATTGGCAGGTTTTGCTTTTGTATTTAGTTTGTTGTTTCGCATGGGCGATGTAATTAGTGGTATACTTGCCATGCGCATAATGGTACAGTTTATAGGACAAGCCGTAGGATTAATGTTGCTTAGAAAAAGAAAAGGCACAACGAATTTACCTTATACAATGCCCCTCTACCCGCTACCAGTTATATTGGCAATCTTAATGTGGCTGTATGTTTTTTATGCAACCGGACTTGCTATTATATCTATGTTTCTTGCAGTACTTATAAGCGGATTGGTGGTATATCTAGCAAAATCAAATCTTAAAAAAGAATGGCCTTTTGAGGCTAAATAAAATTACAATTCATTCAATAAACTATCCAAGTCCAACGCTTTTGTGTACATGTGTAAAGAACCATCTTCATTTTGCGGCCATTGGCTTTTTGGTTTATCCCAATACAGTTCTACCCCATTTTCGTCTGGGTCATTGAGGTACAATGCTTCGGACACACCATGATCTGCAAAGCCAGTAAATGGATAGTTTGCATCCAATAATCTTTTATAAATTACGGCCAATTCTTTTCTTTCGGCATACAAAATAGCTGTATGAAATAAACCAGCATTGTGCAAAGGAGCAGGTTGGCCATTTTTGCTATACCAAGTATTTAATCCAATATGATGATGATAACCGCCTGCAGAAATAAATGCGGCCTCCTCTCCATACATAGTGGTTATTTCAAATCCTAAAAGACCACAATAAAAATCAATTGCTTTTTTTAAATCGGAAACTTTTAAGTGCACATGACCAATACGAGTTTGTGCCGGTATTTTATATGAATCTGCCATGTCTAAAATTTTTAAATAAAAAAAAATGCGAAGCAGAAACTTCGCATAAATATTTTTTACAAGGCCCCTACTTCGGCCATATCTGGTATATCGGCTGCTTTATACAACCCAGCATCCAATTTTTTCTTTGTTTGTTCAAATGCTTCCAGTGTTATATCCACTTCTTCAAAACTATGCGAAGCCGTAGGAATAAGGCGATAGATAATATCACCTTTTGGAATAACAGGGTACACCACTATGCTACAAAATATGCCATAGTTTTCTCTTAAGTCCATTACCATTTGTGTAGCTTCTGGCACGTCGCCTTTCATATATATTGGTGTAACCGGACTATTGGTATCTCCAATATCGAAACCTTTTTCTTTAAGGCCAGTTTGCAATCTTTCTACATTTGCCCAAAGTTTGGTGCGCAACTCAGGCATAGTAATTACCATCTCCATACGCTTAAGCATACCATCAACAATTAGCAATGGTAAGCTTTTTGCAAATATTTGAGAGCGTGTATTGTAACGCAAATATTTTAAAACAGCTTTTGGTCCACTTATAAATGCACCAATGCTTCCCATACTTTTTACAAAAGTGCTAAAGTAAAGGTCTATTTGATCTTGTACACCTTGTGCCTCATCTGCACCAGCTCCTGTAGGACCCATATACCCAAAACCATGTGCATCATCAATCAAAATACGGAAACCATATTTTTCTTTTAAAGCAACAATTTCTTTCAATATTCCTTGTTCACCATCCATACCAAAAACACCTTCGGTAATTAATAAAACACCGCCACCGTTTTTTTCGGCTAATGCTTTGGCACGTACCAATTGCTTTTCGCAATCTTCTATATCATTGTGTTTAAAGGCAAATCTATTTCCCATGTGTAAGCGCACGCCATCTACAATACAAGCATGTGCCTCTGCATCATACACAATTACATCCCTTCGGTTTACGAGTGCATCTATGCAACTCATTATACCTTGGTAACCAAAATTCAACAACATGGTATCTTCTCTGCTTACAAATTTGCTTATTACTTTCTCTAGTTCTTCATGCTTAGCCGTATTCCCACTCATCATCCTTGCTCCCATTGGATTACCCATTCCGTAAGTGGCTGCTGCCTCTGTATCTACTTTTCGTACATCAGGGTGGTTCACCAAACCCAAATAATTATTTAAGCTCCACACAATTACTTCTTTGCCTCTAAATTGCATGCGAGGCCCAAGTTCCCCTTCTAATTTTGGGAATGCAAAATAACCATGTGCACGATCCATGTGTTGCCCAATAGGGCCGCCATCTTTCACTAATTTCTCAAAAACATCTATCATAATCTGCTTTTTTTAATGCCGCAAAGGTAATTAAAAAGGAATAATTTATAATGGATAATTAATAATGGGATATGAATTGGGAATTAGGAGTGATGAATGTGGGATTAGGAATTAGGAGTGTTGGGTAATAAAAGAACGGAAATTAATAATGAGTAATAATAAAGTCGGCCAATTCTTACTTTCAGAATAAATGGAATAATTTATCATGCGCTTTATTATAAATCTTGGTTTCTTTCGGCTTTTTAATTGCTTTACTAATAAAAAATACACGAATCTGTAAGAAGAAACTTATTGTTTGCTATTATACTTGGGAGACAATATTTAATAGGGAACATTGTTGTATGCAACGATTGTTGGGTTCAACATAAAAAAGGCAGGCATGAAAAATCATGCCTGCCGAGAAAAAAATTAAAAAGTATTATTGGTCTGTACTTTCTTTTTCAGTTGATTTTGCAACTGGTTTTTTATCTACTTTTTTAACTTCTTCCGCTACGCTTCCACTAACATCTGCAACTTTTGTAGATTTAGCAGCAACTGGAACTTCTGCAACACTTCCATTTACATCTAATTTTTTAGTAGATGCTTTTTGAACTGGATTATCTTCCAAACTACCACCTTTAGTATTTAAAGGATTAGGAACTTTATTTGCAACTGGTTTAACATCATCTAAAGAAGATTCCCCAACAATATTGCCATAAGAAATTCTTTTGCTTTCTGGTTGGTCGTAAGCAGCTGGATCTACATAATGTCCTTTTTGCGCTGCAGATTTTTCTTCAACAGCTTTGAAAGGGAATTTTTGCATGTGCTTATCATTACGAACACCTTTTACTTCCCAGCTTACTTTCACATTTGGAACACTGGTAGCAATTTCAAATTTATTACCTGCTACTTCTTTACTAATAATTGCTTGCGCAAATGAACCAATCACCGTTAACTGATAACGTGAATCTTTGTTCAATGCTTCGTAATAATCAGGTAAACTTACCACCGCTTTACCGGTTGCATCAGTAGTTACGTTACCACTATAAAAGTTTATTACTTCATTACTCTCTGCTGCAACGTGCATCAAAGTTTTATTGGCTGGATCCAATGGATGATCCATCGTAAAGGCTTTTACACCTACTACGGTAAAATCATTGTTAACCCATACTTTACCTGTTGTATTGTCTATCCTCATTCTTTCTCCGCCGCCACCAAGTTCAAATATTTGGTAGTCATCTGTACCTGGGTTGTTACGAGTATTCCATTGGTTTACGCCTGCTTTTGCGAAACGCAAAGCTGCGTCACCACTTTGTCCATCAATATCAACAACAGAAAAACTACTACTAGAGCGACTGCGAATACCTGTAGAACCACCATGCAATACATCTAATTTATAAGAAGGTGAAGTTGTTTCACCAATACCCACATTACCAGTTGCATCTTGAATAACTACACGGCTACCGCCACCACCGAGTTCAAATATTTCAAAATAATCATCTGCCGGACGGTTACGAACATTCCATTGGTTTACGCCTGCTTTTGCAAAACGTAAAGCAGCATCACCACTTTGTGCATCAATATCAACGACAGAGAAACTACTGCTAGAACGACTGCGGATACCTGTAGAACC
>JANMFB010000377.1:0-4698 GCA_031377605.1 Ferruginibacter sp. | reverse complement strand
AATATGCTAAATCATGCAAAAAACTATGCAGATTATTCTTCTGCAGTTACCTTCTTGCATACACCAGGGCAGAACTGTGTTTTTGCTTGCAAGAGTGGCGATATAGCCATACGTACACAAGGAGAGTGGCCTGCAAAATGGAAAGGACAAGGAGATTTTGTAATGCCAGGTATTGATAGTTCTTACATGTGGCAAGGGATGATTCCTCAGAATGAAATTCCTTTTCAATATAATCCTGAGAGAGGTTTTGTGAGCAGTGCAAATCAAAAACCTACCGATGAAAGCTCCCCATACTATCTGGGAAGAGAATATCCTGTAGCAAGAGGGTTGGAAATAAATAAAAGATTATCTGCCATGCAAAACATTACACCTGAGGATATGATGAAATTGCAAACAGATAATTACAATGTATATGCTGCTGAGCTTACTCCTTTGTTTCTTAAAAGTATATCTACTGAATCACTTAGTGCAGATGAAACTAAATATTTAAACATACTCACTACTTGGGATTTTAGATACGAAGTGGATTCCAAGGCTGCAACTGTTTTTGATATATTTTACAAGCAGTTTAAGAAAGATGTTTATGATGATGAATTTGAAAAAGCACCTAAACCTTATCTGAAACCTTTTGAAAGCACCCTAATAGAAGCATCCTTAAAAGATAGTGCATATAAATTTTTTGATGATATAAATACGCCTTTAAAAGAAACAAGAAATGATATGATTGTAAAATCATTTAAAGAGGCAGTTAAGAATTTAGTAGATGTGGAGAAAGAGGGAAAACTTGGTTGGGCAAAATATAAAGCAACCCATATAAATCATTTGCTGAAACTAGCACCATTTAACAGACCCGATTTAGCTATTGGTGGTGGAACGAATATTATTAATGCTACGGAGGCAGATCACGGGCCAAGCTGGAGAATGATTGTTAGCCTAACTGCAAAAACAGAAGCTTATGGTGTTTATCCTGGTGGGCAAAATGGGAACCCTGGTAGCAAGTATTACGATATGTTCATTGACCAATGGGTAGCAGGGAAATATTATCCATTGTGGATGATGACAAAAGATGAAGCAAAAGATAAACGTGTAATGTTCACCATGAATTTTTCTAACTAATTAAACAAAGGGATTATGAAATTTATAATATCCATATTATTGACAGCATTGTTAAGTTTTGTTGCATCTTTGTATTTGCCTTGGTGGTTCATAGCTATTGTAGGTTTTATTGTAGCTTTTGCTATACCACAGAAGTCAGGGTTAGCTTTTCTTGCTGGCTTTATAGCTTTATTTCTTTTATGGGCAGGGCTTAGTTATTATTTAAGTTCAGCAAATGATGATTTGTTTGCCCATAAGATATCATTGCTATTTATTAAAAAGGATAGCCCAATTTTATTAATATTACTTACTGGGCTTATTGGTGCTTTGGTAGGAGGTTTTGGAAGTCTTTGTGGGAGGTTATGTAGAATGCTATTTGTTTCTAGAAATTAGTTTTATATATTCCGTAACATTTTCTAAAGTAAATTCGTTTACATTTTAAATGAGTTTATGCGTATATTTTTATTTTCCTTCTTTTTATTATCTTCCATAGCATTATCAGCACAAAAAATTACAGGAACAGTTTTTAATGCAGTGGGCGATTTGCTGCCATATTCTTCTATTACTCTAAAGGGCACAAGTAAAGGAGCAAGTGCAAATGATAGAGCAAAATTTTCAATAAATGTAACTCCCGGAACTTATACTTTGGTCTGTCAGCATTTAGGTTTTGCTGCCATTGAAAAAACCGTAACAGTAAATGATAATACTGAAGTAAATTTCATACTAGCAGATCAAAAATTGAGTATGGAAGTAGTGGTTGTAAAAAGTGGAGCAGAAGATCCTGCTTATGAGATTATAAGAAATGCAATAAAAAAGCGGAATTTTTTTAAGAGGCAAGTGGATAAATTTACTTGTAATATTTATGGGAAAGATATTATAAAACTCAAATCATTGCCTAAAAAAGTTTTTGGTAAAAAGATAGAAGAACAAGATAAAAAGGAAATGGGTGTTGATTCTATTGGAAAAGGTATTGTGTACTTATCCGAATCTGTTTCTAAAGTAAGTATTCAAGAGCCTGATAAGTACAAGCTAGAAGTTATAAGCAGCAGAGTGAGTGGAAGTGACGGTTTTGGGTTTAATTTCCCTTCATTTATTAGTTTATATAATAGTAATGTAAAAGTTTTTACAGAGCGATTTAATCCTCGAGGTTTTATTTCTCCAATAGCCGATGGCGCTATAAGTTTTTACAAATTTAAATTCTTAGGTTCTTTTTTTGAAAATGGAAAATCATATAGCAGTATTAAACTTACACCAAGGCGTTTATATGAGCCTTTATTTTCGGGTATCATAAACATCGAAGATGATAGTTGGGCTATACATAGTTTCGATTTATACCTTACTAAAACTGCACAATTGGAAGTGATGGATACACTGCAAATAACCCAATTACATGTGCCAATAGACAAAGAAATTCGCAGAGTGAAAAATCAACTATTGCATTTCGATTTTAAATTGTTTGGAATAAAAGCAGGAGGAAATTTTCTTAACGTTTATTCAGATTATGATGTTTCGCCAAATTTCCCAAAAAAGTATTTTGATAATGTTGTTATTAAATATGACACAGGGGTAAATAAAAAATCTATCGCATATTGGGATAGTGCAAGGGCGGTGCCTTTGGAAAAGGAAGAAGCGTTAGATTATAAAAAGAAGGACAGTGCTTTTAAAACGTACAAAGATTCTTTGCTTAGTAAACGTTATCTGGATTCGGTAAATAAAAGCCAGAAAAAAATTAATCCAACTGATCTGATCACAAAAGGGATATCTCGTTTTCATAATACTAAAACTTATACAAACGCTTGGAGTGTAGAGGCCTTATTAAATCCACTTAGGCCAAATCTGGAATACAATCCTGCAGAGGGTGTTGTTGCTACTTTACGAGCTTCTATCAGCAGGTTTAAAAGGAAAAGTAGAACAGGGTTCACTTTCGCTCCTGCCATTAGATATGGATTTGGAAATAAGCATTTAAATCCATCTGCATCACTTATTTTTAATACAAGAGATGAAGACAGTAGTACACATAAGCTGAAGCGATATACCATTGCGCTTAGTGGAGGAAAAAGAGTAAGTGAGTTTAATAAGGATGGGACTGTTACTCCTATAAATAATTCTATAAGTACGATTTTTTATGGTAAGAATTATTTAAAAACTTATGAAAATTATTACAATAGTATTTCATATAATCGTCGTTTTGAAAATGGTTTAAATTTTTCTAGTTCACTATTATATGAAGATAGAATTCCACTAAATAATATTTCTGATTACACTTTTAGAAATAGAAACAACGATAAGATAACTCCTAACTATCCTATTGAAAAACTCACTCAACAATTTGATCCACACCAGGCGCTTATTCTAGCCTTCTCATTAAGCTATAGACCAGGGATGCGTTATATACAGTTTCCAAATTATAAAATGAGCATTGGCTCAAAGTATCCAACATTCACTTTTAACTATTCTAAAGGAATAAACAATATTTTGGGTAGCGACGTAAATTTTGATAAATGGAAAGTAACCGTTTTTGACAATGTAAATTTAAAAATTGCAGGAGCACTTAGTTATAAGTTTGGTGTGGGAGGATTTTTAAACAATAAGAAAGTTTACATACAAGATTTCCAACACTTTAATGGTAATCAAATTGTTGCTGCAAGTGCTTATGTAAATAGCTTTCAGCTAGCACCTTATTACGCCAATAGTACAACTTCATCTTTTTATGCTATTAGTCACATAGAGCATCACTTTAATGGTTTGCTTACCAATAAAATTCCACTCTTTAGAAAACTAAATTGGAATCTTGTTGCAGGTAGCAATGCATTTTATTTAAACAAGAATAGCAGCTATGTAGAAATCTTTGGTGGACTAGAAAACATCTTTAAGATATTTAGATTAGATGCAGTTGTTGGTTATGATAGAAACAATAATGTTGTTACAGGGTTAAGACTTGGTGCTGGAGGATTATTAGGAGGAAGCATAAGTAGGCAGGGCAATAATTCGGTATCAATAAGTTTATAATGAATTATATTAGTATTGATTACAAGAATTGCTTTTGAATCATAAAAATAAGCATTCCTGCAGCAAAACCAATAAGCGCTAACCAACCAATTTTTTTTAAATACCACACAAAATTGATTTGCTCTATACCCATCACTGCTACACCAGCTGCTGAACCTATGATGATAGCGCTACCACCTGTACCTGTGGTAAGTGCAAGAAATTCCCAAAATGGATGATCCGTTGGATAAGTTGAAAGGTCGAACATAGCCTGGGAGGCAGCAACTAATGGTACATTATCAACTACAGCAGACAATAAGCCTAGTGCAATACCAATGAGGTAATCGTTTTTTAATGTAACAGTAAGGAAAATTGCGAGGTTTTTCAAAACTCCAACAGATTGCAGCGCAGCTACAGCCAATAATATGCCTAAGAAAAATAAAATACTTGGAGTGTCTACTTTTTGCAAAGCTCTGGCAACGGTATATTTTTCTGCAATATCTTGCTCCTTGCTTTTGTGAATGATTGTAGTAATAACCCACATTAATCCCAATGCAAACATCATTCCCATAAAAGGTGGTAAGTGTGTAATGGTTTTGAATATAGGTACAAAAA
>JANMFB010000366.1:0-9188 GCA_031377605.1 Ferruginibacter sp. | reverse complement strand
CCTGTCTCTCCGCAGATCTCTTTAATAGGAAATTAAACTAGTGGCTACAATAGTTTAGTTAAGTTCGGGATGTAGCGTAGCCCGGTTATCGCGCCTGGTTTGGGACCAGGAGGTCGCAAGTTCGAATCTTGCCATCCCGACTTTTAAAACCTTTCAATTAATTTTGGAAGGTTTTTTTATGCCTTTTAGGTTGAGATTGTATTTATGGTGACTACAAAATGGTTTCTTACCTCGAATAAAGCAGACACCCATATAGACACCAATTCTTAAAAAAGCTGACACCCATTTTCATTACTCTTTCTGTTTGCTTTTGGGATTTCATCATCTCAAAACTTAAACAATGAATTATACCGATTATTATTCAAGGTTTATTTCATTTTGAAGCTGACCAAAATCAACCAGATAGGCTTGGAGCCCATTTTTGCAAGAATTATTCAGCGTGGTTTTAAAATGGAGATTAGCACTACAGAGATCATGCCCCCATTTACTGGTCCAAGGAAAAAGAACTTTCCTTAAACAGATTTAAGGTACACTAGGAACTTAACCATTATCTGGAAAGTTTTAGGAGCAAAATTTATAACGCTAAGCTCCTATCAACCTATATGATAGGGACATTGAGTAAAAATTTAAAACATGGCCAATATTGAAAAAAATTGGACAACTCACCATAAAATATAGATATTGTTTCTATGATATAAAGCAATAATAATTTCTTTGAGACTTGCTTCCCCTAGTTAAACATTAGTAAACCTTTTCCCTACACCAATTGCTTTACTACGCCAGCCACTAATTTTGGCTTTCCTAGTGTGTAATAATGTAAGGCTGGCACACCCGATTTTTTCAACTCTCTAGACTGCTGCAATAACCACTCTGTGCCTACTATTTCTACATCATCATCCGTTTTGCATTTAATAATTGCATCTGAAAGATCTGTAGGTAAGTCAATGTGAAATACTTTTGGCAAAACAGTAAGTTGTTTTTTATTAAAAATAGGTTTCAACCCTGGGATTATTGGAACGCTTATACCTGCAGCTCTGCATGCATCTACAAAAGCAAAATATTTTTGATTATCAAAAAACATTTGTGTTACAATATAGTCTGCACCAGCATCCACCTTCTTTTTTAAGAATTGCAAATCTGTGTCCATATTAGGCGCTTCAAAATGCTTTTCAGGATAACCTGCTACACCAATACAAAACTTAGTACTAGCAGTATTTTTTAGATCCTCTTCCTGGTAAACGCCTGAATTTAAGTTTTGAACTTGCTTTACCAAATCGATGGTAAAGTTATGCCCGCCTGGCTCTGGTTCAAAATTGGCTTCGTTTTTTGCCGCATCGCCACGTAAAAGGAGCACATTGTCTATTCCAAGGTAATTTAGGTTAATGAGTGCATCCTCTGTTTCATTTATATCAAAACCCCCACAAATAATGTGTGGTACTGTATCTACGTTGTATTTATTCATAATGGCAGCACAAATAGATTCTGTACCAGGGCGTTTGCGCACCACTACTTTCTTAAAATTACCATCAGCCGTTTTTTTAAATACATGCTCACTTCTATGATAAGTTACATTTATAAAAGACGGCTTTAGCTCCATCAACGGATCTAAATGGTTATATAATGATTGAATTCCTTTGCCTTTTAAAGGTGGCAAAATCTCAAATGAAATAACAGTGTCCTTGGCTTGGTTTAAATGATCTATAACTTTCATACTAAATTTACGATGCTCTTTTATGATAATAGCATAACATTTACGCAAAAGTACAAAAGCAAGTTCATACATAAACGTAAACATAGCTGTTGTTATACCGAAGGCCTATTAGAAAATGTGTACGTATAGATGGTGTTAAAAAACGGTTCAAGTCCTCACATCAAGGGGTTCTTTCATACATTTGTAAAAATATTTTACTTTGAGTTTAACCATACAAACAAAAAATCTTGTAAAAACTTACGGCAGTCGCACAGTAGTAAACGATGTAACGTTTAATGTAAAGCAGGGGGAAATTGTAGGTTTACTAGGCCCAAATGGTGCAGGAAAGACAACATCATTCTACCAAGTAGTTGGTTTGGTAAAACCAGATAAAGGAGCTGTTTTTTTGAACGATATAAACATTACCAAACTCCCAATGTACAAGCGTGCACAAATGGGTATAGGTTATTTACCACAAGAAGCAAGTGTGTTTCGCAAACTTACAGTAGAAGAAAATATTATTGCAGTATTAGAAATGACTAAGCTAACCAAAGCTGCACAGAAAGAAAAACTAGAATCATTGCTCAATGAATTTAGATTGCAAAACGTACGCAAAAACAATGGCGATACGTTGAGTGGTGGTGAGCGCCGCAGAACAGAGATAGCAAGAGCACTGGCAGTAGATCCAAAATTTATTTTGTTAGATGAGCCCTTTGCAGGAGTAGATCCTATAGCTGTAGAAGACATACAAGAAATTATTGCAAAACTGAAATACAAAAACATCGGTATTCTCATTACAGATCACAACGTAAATGAAACGCTCTCCATTTGCGATAGAGCATACTTACTTATAGATGGAAGTATTTTTAAACACGGCACCGCCGAAGAACTTGCCAGCGATGAACAAGTAAGACGGCTATACCTTGGCAAAAATTTTGAACTGAAGCGTAAAGATTATTTATTGGAAAGGGCGGCGGAGTGAGTTTAAAAAAAATAGGATAAACTAGAAATTTTATAATTAATCTAATACCAAGATTCAATATATAGCTCTATTGAATCTTGGTATAAGGCCGCTTTAGAAGTCTTTTAGGCCAATTTAGTTGGACTATTACGAATACAATGACTGTATAAACAATGCTTTAATATTTTTCTAAAAAATACCCCAACTTCTTTATTCAATAACCTCCTCAGCAAATACAGGCATGTTATCTATTGTAAAGCCATTTATTTTAAAGACCCATTTACAATCTTCTTTGTCATCGGAAAAATAAGTGATATTAATTTTTTGTTGATTCTTTATAAGTTTTACAGGCATCCAATATAAAGTGGGTCTGTAATCTAAGTCTTTGTTTAATATATTATCATTACTGTATTGCATATTATAAATTTGGTACTCCGGATCGTAGCCTTTAATATCAAATTTCGTAAACCCTTTATCTCTCCAATCTTTTGTTTTCTTTCCTTTCACAGTATAAAAAGCTATACCTCCTCTTGGCGCACCCAATACATATCCCAAACCACCTTTGTACACTTTTATATAGGCAATATCTTCGGGCAGTAATCCTTCAATTTCGAATTGTGAAACTGCTTGTTCATTTAAAAAAAACTGTACAGTACCTAAACCGTTTTCTGATAAAGCATCTACACCAAAGTATCTATTGAAATAAACTATTCTACCTTCGTCTGTATTGGCAATAGTGATACCGGGCACATTACGCTGCAAAATCTGCCAAATTGTACTAGTGTTAGGCTCATTTTTTAAGATAATACTTTGATCTGCATTTTCAAATAATGCTGACACATACTGTTGATCGAATTTTTGTACTTCAGTTGTAACTTTGCTCACAACCCTTACTTCTTGTAAATCTTTAAATTTGTTACTCTCCGAAGTGTCTAAAAATAAGATAGTGGATTTTTCTACGCCATTAACAGTTTTAGGTAAATTGAAATGTTTTAATGTATCTGTAAAGTGTTTATAAAAGTTTACATCTACCAATGCATTCCCTTTTAGTAAATTGGTAGCAGCATAAAAAATATTTGAATTTTTTGAAATAGACATATCTCTAAAAATAAATTCCCCATTTTGGTTTGTGGGTTCGCTGTAAATGTATTTAGATGAATCTGAATTTAAAATAAACAGATCTAATTTTGAATTTGGTACTGCGGTTTTAGATTGTGCTTTTGTAATTTTACCTGCTACATAAATACCATTTTCGCTCGAAAATTTTAGCGGCTCATCTAATAATAAATTTATAGGTCTAAATTTACGCCATCCATTTACAACTAAAAAATCATCGAAACTACTTTTATCATTTAAAATTTGCTGTAATGCCTCTCTATTAAAATCGATAGAATTGCCTAAAGCGGCTAGCATTTGTGTGTATTGAAAAATATTTAATTGATTGGAATCAGACAAATTTTTTCTGCTTACACTTATAGAAATATTTGCATCAATAGCTTTTAAAAAATCAATAGTTACTTCTCCTTTTTCTCTTTTCTTTTTATTTATTGCTTTTGTGAAAGTTAAGGTTGGTTGTATAAAACCATTACTGCTACCAATCCAAACGAAACGTTGTGCTATTATTTGCGCCTTGCTATTTACTAAGTGCAGTATAAGTATTCCTGCTGGCAAGTTGGTTTTATTAATAGCAAGTAATTTTTCAGTTTTTGTTAAATCAAATTCCTCTGCAAAAATCAACATTCCGTTATTGCATCCTACAATAAAATATTTATCATTCGTTTGCCCACTTGGAACATTTAATTGTATAAATATTTTTTTTTGATTATTTACTGTAAGTGAAGGTGTATTTGTGCTTGCAGTAGGCAAAATTATTTTTTTTGTAATATTTTCTTTTTTATAAACACATTCAGCTGTGTATGTTTCATTGGCTTCGGTATTTAAAGTAAAGCTGGTAAGTCCTAGTACACTTGTATTGAAAGTTTGTAAAATATCCTGTTTGCTGTTTTTAATACTTATCTCAACATCTATAGACTCTCCATTTTCATTTAAACTTCTAACCCCGATTTTTTGATCTACGCCGTTTATCAAATTACCAGATTCGGGAAAGAACCCAATCTCTATATCTTTCGTTTTTAGTATTGGTTTTTGAACTTTTTCTGCACTAGATTTTAGTACGCTAATTTTTTTGAAGTGGCTATTGCTATTGTCAAAATTTTGCATCCACATAGTGGTTGCTACCAAGTAATACTCTCCATTACTTATTGCTTTAGGTATAGCTAGCACTCCATAAGCAGATTTGTTTTTTACTTTTAACACCTGAGTTTGCACTATTTTTCCATCTGTATTACACAAATATATATAGCACACTTTACTTATTGAGCTTGTATCTACAAGTGGGTATGTTATCAAATAAATTTTAAACAATACTTCTTCACCTGCAACATATACTTCTCTATCCGTATGTATGTAAGTAAATTCCTTTGGAGTATTATCTAGCCTTTTCGTGTATGCATCTTTTAGCTGACTTATTGTGAATGGTTGTGCTTGAATATTAATTGCAAAAAAAAGAAACCCAACAATACTTGTGTATTTTTTTAAAAGCATATTTTATTTTTGAAATTTAAGATACAAAAAAAGTCAGCACTTTTTTCTAAATGCTGACTTTTAACAAATTGATAATTATTTAAAACCTCAATACACCATCAATGATTTGAACAACGCCATTTGTTCCAAGTAGATTAGCCGTAGTAATATTAAGAGGAGCCGGATTTGTTCTTCCTTTTAATAACATTCCATTGCCTGATGCAGTAATGGTTCTACCAGCACCCAGTGCTGTTTGTGGTGTTTCTTTATTTCCAAAATCACTAGTAAATAAACGAGAGCTATTAAAGTAATGATAACGTACAATAGAATCTACTCTACCTACAGTAGCAGCAGTAATACCGGCACTTGTAAGGCCAGCACTTGTCATTGCAGCATCGGTAGGTGCTAGAACCGTAAATGCAGTAGTAGTACTCAGTTGTGCCCATCTATTAGCTTTTGTTAATGCAGCTATAAATAAAGTATGCTGCCCAGTTCTAGTTAGCATAGCTTGTATATTACCAACCAAAGGTGTAGGGGTCATAAATTTTTCAATCTTGTGTACTATTCCTCCAGCCACCGCATTATTGGCACTTAGTATTTTTATTCCGTTTACATAAAATGTGCCTGCATCGCCACCAGTATAAATTGGAGAGCCCTGTATTGTATTTCTAGGAAAGCTGTACAATGCAATCATGTCATCTGTTGTAAATCGTGCATTTACAATATGGTATGTTACAAAGTAGCTTGCAGTACCTTGTGTCATTCTTGTTACTGAGTCCTCTGTAATACCTATGCTTTGCAATGCTGTGTTGGTTGGCATAAACCAAGTAAAAGGACCTCCACCATTTTTATAGCTTTGTAAGCCTGCTTTTTCGATAGCTGAATTAAAAATACTAACGTCCGCATTTTTACCGATATAGTCAGTTAATGATTGTAATGGCTCTACTGTATCGTCTTTTTTACATGCCGCAAAAAATAACGTAAGACTTAGGCAAAATATCAATGTATGTTTATATGTCTTCATTTTTATTTATTTATTGTAAATAATTGTTGTTTGTAGTATAGGAGCAAATACACCTATGCCATTTGCAAAACCACTTGCATAAACACTGATATAACGCTGGTTTAGGCCGGGAGATGATACAGTTTGTGGTGGTGTAATTGTACCTGCCAAGCCAACTCCTGTACTTGTAATGATTATTCTATACCTTAAAAACGAATGTATAGATTTTGGTGTTGTTATAGAGGCTTGGTTTACTTTTGCAGTTAGTGGTACATTGATATAATCACTTGCTCCTTTAAAAGCAAGGTCCCTCACAATAGTATCTCTTATTACTTGTGTAGCATTTGTAGAATCAATCCTTATCAAAGAAAGGTTTGGAGATTTTGCCATCGCATTAATGAATCTGATACTATATGTACTGTCGTTTGGTAAACCACCTGCATTATCATTTACAATGAACAAGGTTCTATCTATACCTGTATCTGCTAAGGTAGCAGAGTAATTTTTATTTGCTTCTGTACTAATATTACCCCTAAATAGTACAACACTATCATTGCCAGTACCTGCAAATGGTAAAGCAAAACTAATATTGCTATTGGGTGTTAATGCTGAATATTCTGATGAACTATTTATAATGCCAGGAAAGATGCCCGCTGAACCAAGAGATAAAGAATTTACTTTTACTTCATTGGCTTTTATCATCACAGACCCTGTGTTAGGCGAAAGCAAAAAGAATTTTACCAATGACTTGTCAGTCGGGTAAATATTTTCAGTTGTTCTAAGTTCTGTTTTATCACAAGCATTTGCTATTAGAATGATGCCTATGGTATATATTACTTGTTTGAATCGTTTCATAAATTTTTAATTTTTTATTATTAAGGTTGGCTAAACCACATTTCGTATGTATGATAATCTTGATTGAGGGCACCTATTCTTCTCAGCTCATCCAAATTCCAATCATTTTCAGAAAATCCTGTAGGTCTAGAACGATAAGCCGGCTTAGGTCCAAGATTTAAGGAGGAGAATGTAGTAATAGCAAAGTTTCTATATACTTGTTGTAAAGTAACAGGGTCTAAGTCAAAATAATGATACCTGCGAAGATCTGCCCAGCTTTCATTGAAATTCCAACCAAAATCTCCAATATATTTCTGTAACATTATATCCGATATTGTAAGCGTACCTACAGTTTGTTTTACTGCAGCACTTCCTAAATAAGCACTTTTTTCAGCCGCAGAAATTTGTGTTACTGCATTGGCTGTAGTGTTTACAGAATTTACAAAATCAATATGAGCAGCTATACCAGCTTGGTAGGCTGCTAGTGCTGTTACAAGGTCGCCTTTTCTAAATGCGGCTTCCGCTTTTATAAACTGCATTTCAAAAAAAGTCATAATAGGAAGGCTGGCATTATTTTGAAATAGGTACTTTCCTACCCTTGCTGTAAAATTAGTTGCAGCTCCATTTATAATTACACTGTCTCCCCAAAATGTGCTTGGTGCTTGCCTAAATGCCGCACCAGTTGTACCAACTACAAAACCTACTGCAGGCGCTAAAAATCTATACCCTCCATTAAGTGTTGGCATATTTGGCGTAATAGTGCTTGTGTCAGGGCTTGCAGATAACATTTTAGAAAGCCTTGGATCTCTACTTGCAGCAAATGTATTGTTGTAAAAAGTAGTGCCATCTAATAATTGTACCATAAATCTACTTTGCCTTCTTGTACTAAAGTTGTCTCTCGCAGGGCCAAGAGGATTTGTATCATCGTTCCTACTTGCAGAGTGTGTAACTAAAAAATTATCTGCATTGCTTATCATGCTTTTATTTACATAAGAAATAACTGAGTCGGCATTGTATTCAGGTTTGTTACTAAGGTGATTCCAATTACGGGCTAATATTCCGTAAACAAACCTTGTCCACCTAGACCTTTCACCCGCATATACCAGATCTCCCCTTGCCATTACAGGCTTACTTACTTTTCCGTCACTCCTGTCCAAATAAGATAAAGCTACTCTACACAACGAATCTACTACCCTATATAATGTTTTCTGATTGTTATACCTAAAATACACCCTATTAAGTTCCCATGCTTCATAATAAGGCATATCACTAAATACATCAGTAGCATTTTGTAAACCCCAAGCCCTTAAAGCTTGAGCAGCTCCTACATAGTCCCATTGCTCAGAAGCTATACCTTGTTTAATCATTAGGTTGATAGCGGTACCTTGGGTTGTATAAAAATCTCTCCATGCTTGGTTACCTCCACCATTTGGTGTGTTGCCTCCATGTACATCATTATTTTCTGAAGCAGCGGTATTGCTAAAATTTTGAATGTAGGCTCCCGCAAATCTACCATCCAATACCATCGTTCTACTCATTACTGCAGTAACAGGTGGGAGCAATGCCGACAAATTTGGTGTTTGTGGGCTACCTGGGTCATTGTTTATATCTAAATATTTTTTACATCCACTGATTGTAAGAGCTAATAACAAAACAGCTATTACTTGTATTTTAATATATTTCATTTTCTATAAATTTAATTGTCTTTAAAAATTAACTTTAACTGCGAAGTTTAACCCTCTTGGAGTTGCAAGATTTCCGAGATCCATACCTACACCGCCAACTCCACCTCTAGAAGAAGTATTGTTTGCATTAGCCGCAGGGTCAGCTCCCGAATAATTGGTTATAATAAACAGATCTGTTCCTGTAAAAGTAAAGGAAGCATTTTTAATAACTTTTTGCTTTTTAATTAATTTACTAGGTAAGTTATAAGTTAAGCTAACATCTCTAAGCCTTATCCAATGAATATCTTTTTCTATAAAATCTTCCGAAACTGTACCGCCAGAATAATAATCAGATCTAAACAAAGGTGTTATGGTTATATTATTAGGAGTAGGGTTTGTAGTATTTTGTAATCCGTCATTCAAAACTCCTTTTATGATACGTGGAGTTTCTCT
>JANMFB010000278.1:0-21312 GCA_031377605.1 Ferruginibacter sp. | reverse complement strand
CCTTCTGTAGCTTCGCTGCCACTTGCTGTATAAAAAACGGAGTTTAATTGTGATGGTAAGTTGTCGGTAAGTGCCTTTGCATACTCTACTTGTGGGTTTTCTACAAACTCCCCATACACCATTATGTGTAAATATTTTTCTACTTGTGCATGTATAGCCTCCAATACTTTTGGATGCCTATGTCCTACATTACACACACTTATGCCGGCTATTAAATCAATATATTCCTTACCATCTGCATCCAACATTTTACTGCCTTCCGCCTTTACCATATTAAGGCATAACGGAGCATCAGATGTTTGCCCTACGTGGTTTAAAAAAAGTTGTCGGTTGGTCATTTTAGAAAATTACAATGATTTATTTTGCAAAAATACTTTAATAAAATTTAAGTGAATGTGAGTCTTGTAGAAAGATGGTATTTTTAAAATGAATCGACAAAAGAGATGTACATTGTATAAATTAAATATGATAACAATAACTAAAACAGGTTCTGCATTTATATTTCATGTAAATGGCATGCACAAAATGTGGACATTGAAAAGCCAGCTTACTATACCGATAGAAAATATTGCTCACGCACATCAAACACTGGAAAGTATAAGAGGTTGGCATGGGTGGAGAATGCCCGGTACATATATACCCTCGATAATTACTGCTGGCACTTTTTATAAAGAAGGAAAAAAAATATTTTGGGATGTTACCAATGTTGATCAATGTATTATTGTAGAATTGAAAGATGAAGATTATAACCAACTTGTGATTGAGGTGGAGAATCCAGTTGAGGCCATGGCATTATTAAACAATACACTTTAAGCATTGGAAGAAAGCGCAAAGTTTTACAAACTCCATGCTGAGTAACCTACAACTGCTGCCCCGAGCCCTGATAGAAACCCAAAGCCCACAATGAGCCGAAGGCGAAAGAGGACTTGGAGCGGATCCTCCTTCGGCCAACACGGTAGCCAGAAACCAATATTCGGCTTTTGACACTGATGATGTTCAGCTAAAAAACTATTTTAGAAACACATTATTGTTTTATTTTTACTGCTAAATTCTTATACATATGGCTTTAATACTTCCTGTAAATGATATAATACCTACAATGGGCGAAAATTGTTTTCTTGCACCAAACGCTACTATTGTAGGCGATGTGCAAATGGGAAATGATTGCAGCGTATGGTTTAGTGCAGTTATACGTGGTGATGTAAATAGCATTCGGATGGGTAATAAAGTGAATGTGCAAGATGGTGCAGTGATTCATTGTACGTATCTAAAAACAAAAACAATTATTGGTAATAATGTTAGCATAGGGCATAACGCAATTGTGCATGGATGCAGCGTGGCAGATAATGTACTAATTGGCATGGGAGCTATTGTAATGGATAATGTAAAAATTGGCAGCAACTCTATTATTGCGGCAGGTGCAGTGGTTTTAGAAAATACCGTAGTAGAAGCTGGTTGTATTTATGCAGGCGTGCCGGCTAAAAAAATAAAAACCATTAGCCAAGATTTAATTAATGGAGAAATAGATAGAATTGCAAATAACTATTTGATGTATAGTAAGTGGTTTGAATAATTCTATATTGTGAAAATGACTCCATTTAAAATGTAACAATTAATAATACTGCGGAGGCGCTAAAACGCTAAAAAATAGCAAGAAAGCACATTAAGTTTGTATTAATTTCTAAAAAAAGCAATCGGAATTGAAAGTTTCTGTTCTTCCTGAAAATATTTACTTTTACAACATGAGAAAATTATGCTTACCAATTGCTTTAATACTTTTACTAAGTAGCTGTGCGATTTTTCGTAAGAAAGAAAAACTTGGTTGCCCAAATGATGCTCGTGGTAAAAGCCAAGAGCAAATTGTGAGCGATAGCAACAAGAAAAAATACAAAGGCGGTAGAAAATACTAATAAGTTTTATCTTCAATACTATCTCTAATCGTTAAATAACTGACATACCTTTCTTCGGAAATAGTTCCATCATTAACTGCTTTTTTTACTGCGCAACCTGGTTCATTTAAGTGCACACAGTTATTAAATTTGCAATCGTTCATCACTGCTCGCATTTCGGGGAAATATTTTGCAAGCTCATCTTTAGACATATTTACTATGCCCATTTCTCTTATACCTGGCGTATCTACAATGATACCTCCAAAAGGTAAATCAAACATTTCTGCAAAAGTTGTTGTGTGCAATCCTTTGCCACTCCAATCGCTTACTTCTTGTGTACGCAGTTCCCTCTCTGGCAACACATGGTTTATAAAAGTAGATTTGCCTACGCCTGAGTGGCCACTGAGCAAGGTAGTTTTATCTTTAAGCAACGCCTTAACTTCTGCTATTCCTTCATTTTTTTCTAAACTCATTCGCATTATTTTATACCCTATTTCCTCGTAATTTCTCTTTGCAAGCAAAAATTTTTCTTCTTCTTTTGCTTCAAACAAATCTGCTTTATTAAAAACAATAATAGCTGGCACACTGTAAGCATCAGATGTTACTAGAAAACGATCAATAAAACCAAAGGAAGTCTTGGGATCTTTTAGTGTAGCAAAAAGTAAAGACTGGTCTAAGTTTGCTGCTATGATATGGTGCAAATTTGCATTGTGTGGAGAAATCCTATTTATATAATTTCTTCTATCATAAATTTTTGAGATAACCAAATTGCCTTCAGCAGCATCTTCATCAATATCTACCACATCGCCAACCGCTATTGGATTTGTAGAAGTGAGGCCTTTAATTTTAAACTTTCCTTTCAGCCGAGCATTTACAAATTCGCCTTCGCCATTTTTTAAAATGTACCAACTTCCTGTGCTTCTGTAAACGGTTGCCTGCATGGGTGCAAGTTAAAACATTTAGCGCAGAGGCATCGGCAATTGGCTTAAATAAACTTACGAGTATATTGATTAGAGCCGAAGGAAAACTAGACGTCTTCTCATCTCCCCGGCAAAATACTTTTTTAAACAATTATGGGAATTTTCTAAAAACCAAATATCTACATAAAATTTCTAACAATAAAAAAAATGCCGCTGCTATGGCAAAGGGTAAAAACTTATCTGAGTATTTTGTAAGATTTGTTATTTCTACTCTAGATTTTTCTAGTTCATCTATTGTAGTATAAATACCTGATAAGCCTCCATTGTCTTTTGCCCTAAAATATTTACCGCCAGTTTCGTTGGCGATTTCTTTCAATAATTTTTCATCTATAGAAACTTTTACAGTTCTCATTTCTACACCAATAGGCGTTTGTACAGGCTGTGTAGTAGTACCATCTGTACCTACACCAATGGTGTAAACTTTTACCCCGAAATTCTTTGCAATTTCTTTAGCGTATTTGGGATCAATAATCCCTCCATTATTTTCTCCATCGGTAAGTAGTATAGCTATTTTAGTTTTTGTTTTACTGCTGCGCAATCTATCAATACCTGTACTAAGCCCATCACCTATGGCAGTGCCATCCGTAAGCAAACCACTGTGTATATTTTGTATGGCATTAACAATAATTCCTTTGTCAGTAGTGAGTGGACATTGGGTAAAGCTTTCGCCTGCAAAAATCACCACTGCTATTCTATCAGAAATTCTTCTATTTACAAAATCAATTGCTACTGCTTTTGCTGCCTCTAACCTATTTGGTGTAAGATCATTTGCGGTCATACTCCCACTCACATCTATACAAAGTACAATGTCTATTCCCTCACCTTCAGATATTTGTTCTTCATTTTTTGTTTGTGGATTTGCCAATGCAACTATTAAAAAAATCATTGAAAAAATTCTTAATACAAAAGGTAAATTCCGCATAGATGCTTTGGTACTTCCCAAGCCTTTGGCTGCAAGACTAGATATAGCAATAGATTCAGCACCACTTTTATTTTTCTTTATATACCAAAAAATTAAAAATGGTATTAAAAGCAGCAATATAAAAAAGTATGGCTGTGTAAAACTAATATTTTGAAAATAATCGAAAAGCAAATGCTAAATTTTTTTGTTACGTAATATTTCTAATTCTTCTATAGTATTTTTTATAAAATTTATTGATGTTTCATTTTCTACAAACAATGGATTGTACTTCGCAAATTTAGTTGCATCAGCGGTATCCAAAGCTTGTTGTGTTTGTAAAGTTGTTTCCGCATTTAATTGATACGCTTTTAATTTATCTAGCACTTCGGTAGATGTTTTGTTCAATATGTTTGTACCATCTACTGCGCCGTAATATGTTTTTAAAATATTTGCAAGGCTTGTGTGCAGTTCCTTTACTGCTATTGTTTGCTCTTTGTTTGCACCACGCAATTTTTCTATAGCATCTAATGCATCTTTATATGCACTTTTGTTTAACTTATTTAATTCGGGTACCTTCTTTTTAAACAGTGATTTAATTAAAAAGAAAAGCATAATGAGTGTTGCCAAAATACCAATGCCAATTTTTACCCAATACCAATCAAAATAATCTACCTCTATAACTGCTTTTATATCTCTCGGTTTACCTTCTTTGTCAGTAGGCATATAACCCACATTTACCTTAAAAGCATTGGTAAAAAGTCTCTGTGCTTTGTCTTTGCTTTTACCCATACCTAATTCTAATGGAGGAAAATCAAAACTGCCAGAATCGAAGCTTGTAAAAACGATATTGGTTTGCCAAAATTTTTTACCATCAGCAGTTATACTATCATTTCTATAGTTTTCTATCAAATCAAAATGTGGAATAGAATCCGGGATAGCAACATAAATAGAATCATTTGTGAGTCGCTCTATTGATAGCATATATGATATTTTTTCTCCAATTAAAATATCTCTTTTGCTTACAGTAGTATTCATCATTTGTGCTTCGGCATTGTTGGTCACAAGCACATAAACCAATACAGCAATAATTTTAAAATATAGTTTGTACCATTTATTCTTCATCACTTTCTCTTTAAAAAGAATTGTTGTAAAATTTTTACATAGTCTTCGTCCGTTCGTACATTCAACAACTCTGCTCCAGCACTTTTAAAAATATTGCTCGTAATATCTGTTTGTGCAAAAAAGTTTTGTTGGTAATTGTAACGAACCAAAGCATTATCTGTATCTACAAATTTTACTTTGCCTGTTTCCGCATCTTTTAATTGAAGCATCCCAACTTCGGGCAATTGCATATCCATTTTATCGTACACTTTTATACCTATTACATCATGCTTTTTACCAATTACGTTTAAATCGTTTTTATATTCCGCAGCTAGAAAATCGCTCAATATAAATGATATACTTTTTTGGCGGGTAGTGTTGTTAAAAAATTTTATTGCAATGTCAATATCAGTACCATTAGATTTTGGTTCTATTCCTAAAAGCTCTCTCACAATATAAAGTGCATGTGCTCTACCCTTTTTTGGTGGAATATACTTTTCGATTTTATTGCTAAAAAAAATAACGCCTACTTTATCATTATTGCTCACTGCACTAAAAGCAAGTACTGCAGCCATTTCTATAATTAGATCTTTTTTACGCTTACCAATGGTACCAAATAAATTACTTGTGCTCGTATCTACCAAAAGCATAAGCGTAAGTTCTCTTTCTTCTTCAAACACTTTGCTAAATGGTGTAGAAAAACGTGCACTCACATTCCAATCTATAAAACGAGTATCATCGCCAGCATAATATTCCCTCACTTCTCTAAAACTCATACCCTTTCCTTTAAATGCTGAATGGTATTCGCCTGTAAAAAGATGTGTGGTTATTTTTTTACTTTTTATTTCTAACTCACGTACTTTTTTTACAATATCAGTAGCTCCAACACCCTGGCCTCCTTGCGATGGGGGAATTTTGGTGTCTAATATTTTAGCGTTTGCTTTATTATTTGCGTTGAATAAATTCATTTAAAATTAAAGGTGTAAAATAAAATCCTAGGTTCAATCTTCTCGTCACGTATCTGTAAACAATAGGGGATAGGCGTGGGCTAATCTACGGCACATTCACTAATTTTAAAATTTCTCCAATAATATCCTCCACATTCACGTTCTCTGCTTCAGCTTCATAGGTAAGCCCAATACGATGGCGCAAAATATCTTTGCATACATTCCGTATATCTTCTGGCACTACATAGCCACGCTTATTTAAAAAAGCATGAGCCTTAGCTGCCAAAGCAAGGTTTATACTTGCCCTTGGCGAACCTCCAAAACCAATGAGTGGCTTCAGTTTTGCAAGATTGTATTTATCGGGAAAACGTGTAGCAAAAACAATATCTAAAATATAGTTTTCTATTTTTTCATCCACATACACTTGGCGTACCAATTCTTTCGCCGTAAAAATCTCTGAAGTAGATACCACTGCGCTTATTACTGGGCTTTCCAATACTTGTGTATTCTGCCTTATAATTAGCTGTTCTTCTGCCTTTGTAGGATAAGATATTACCACCTTCATCATAAACCTATCTACTTGTGCTTCGGGCAAAGGATAAGTTCCTTCCTGTTCTATTGGATTTTGAGTAGCCAACACCAAAAATGGTTCTTCCAATTTATAACTCGTATCGCCAATGGTTACTTGCCGCTCTTGCATAGCTTCAAGCAAGGCGCTTTGTACTTTTGCAGGGGCACGGTTTATTTCATCTGCTAAAACAAAATTTGCAAAGATGGGGCCCTTGCGAACATAAAATTCATTTTTACCTTGGTTGTAAATCATGGTTCCTACCACATCGGCTGGTAGTAAATCTGGCGTAAATTGTATCCTACTAAAATTTGCATGAATTGTTTGTGCAAGCGATTTTATGGCAAGTGTTTTTGCAAGGCCAGGCACACCTTCTAGCAAAATATGACCATTGCTTAAGAGCCCAATCAGTAGGCGTTCTACCATCGTTTGTTGCCCTACAATTACTTTGCTTAGTTCGTCGTTTATTCTAGTAACAAAGCCTGCTGCATGTTCTATTTTTTCGTTGAGCAAGCGAATATCTTCTGCGGTTTGTAACATGTTTTATCTATAATTTTTTACTATTGTGCAATATAAAGAACCACATTGTAATAACTATGCCGAAAAGTTCATTATTAGAAAAACTATGTTAAAAAAGTTTTTGGGGCTGTTGGCAACATACAAAAATGAGCATTTGTTCGTTGCCCGCCTCCCACTTCTCGCCACTGCGTATCGGGAGAGTTCCGGCTAAGCAACGCAGCCCAATGTCATTTAGTTAAGGAAAATAGTAAAGAAGCCATTGAAAGTTAGAATTTTGTAATTCACTACAAAAACATAATTCAACTAACAATGGCATCAGCAAAAATAAGCGTACTTGAAGAATTTATTGACAGTATAAAATGTGTTTCTTCTGCAAGAGAAATTCAGTCTTTATTCCTTATCAATAAGCATTGTTTTACCCGAACAAGAAAGCTAGGATTTGATACTGTTACTTTTTTGATTCTAAGCTTATTAAAAAAGTCTTTAAACATTGAACTTAAGACCTATTTTTCCAAGCTTAATATTGACAAGGAATCAATGTTTACTAAAGGAGCATTTTCTCAACGTCGGCATCAAATAGACAGTAAGTGGTTTAAATTTCTGTTAGAATATTTAGCCAATTTATATTATACTTTAAATAAAAATATTGCTCTGTGGAAGGGATATAAATTATTAGCAATTGATGGCTCTTCTGCAATTTTAATTAAAGGTGAAGATATAGAGACAGCATACAGTAGTGGAAAAAATAAGTATGGTAATTACCCATTGTGCCGTTACATGAAAATGTTTGATGTCTTGAATGAGATTACGCTGAAAACAGAAATGTTAGCAATGAACGGGTCAGAAAGAATATGTGCTTATAATTGGGTTGATAGTATTCCTGATAAGAGTATAACGCTTTATGACAGGGGATTCCCATCATTTACACTTTTTTATTTAATGCAATCATGTGAAGTACCAAAGGATTTTATTGTAAGATGTAAAAAAGATTTTAGCAACAGTATTAAGGACTTTGTAAATTCATCAGAGGTTAGCAGAAAGATAAAGTTTTATCCTGATGACCGTGCGGTATTGTTATTAAAAACGTATCGTCATAAAGTGACAAAATCTACTTTTATTGAATTGCGAGTAGAGAAGATATTTTTAAAAACCGGAGAAGTTGAAATACTAATTACATCTATAAAAGATGAAAAAATATTAAGTAATGCGGAAATGAAAACATTGTATAATAAACGCTGGGCAATTGAAACAAACATTGGAAAAGAAAAAAATTTAATACAACTAGAGAACTTCAGCAGTCATACAAAAAATGGAATAGAACAGGATTTTTTTGCAACATTTATTGCAAATAATATCCATAGTATTTTGTGTAGAGAAGCCCAGGAAAAAGTAGATAAAAAGGTAAAAAAAAGGAAGTACAATTATTAAATAAATGCAAGTGCATTTATGCATGAATTTAAACATAATTTGATCAATCTTTTTTACAGTCGGGAATTGATTAACCTTGTCAATCACATCCAATCCGTGTTCGAACGGTTTATTGAACCAGTGAGACCGAACAGAAGTATTGAGCGAAAACGGATATGTAAAAGAAGGTACGGTAAACACCAAACCCACAAAAACTATAGAAATAACATGTAATTTTCCTTAACTAAATGACATTGTCCCGCAGCCCATCAGCATTTATGCTTTACCCAGCATTTTCCTAAGCGAATAAACAAGTGCATTATAGGTAGCAATACATCCCCACCTTCAGCTTTCTTTTTTTACTTTTTTCTTCTTGAGCTTTTAGCCAAAATACTATTACTTTTTAAATAATTCATCTACCACCTTTAACCTAAAATCAAAAATGCCCTTCAATTGGCTTTTTACAAAAAGGGTGTTTGCAATATCACCCAAAAACCAAAGTGGTAGTTTGTAATGTACTATATCAGTCATTTCTACACCTCCTTCTACCTCTTTAAAATGATGCTGGTGATGCCATAATGAATAAGGACCAAAACGCTGTTCATCTACAAAATATTTATGCTGTTCTACATGAGTTATCTCCGTCATCCAATACAATGGAATACCAAGAATGGGGTGAACTTTGTATTCAAATATTTGCCCAGGGTACATACTCGTAAGCTCCTTCGATAATATGTTAAAATTTAAACGCTTGGGTGTAATCTTAGCAAGATTAGCAGGGCTGCTAAAAAACTCCCAAGCCTTTTCTATACTACAAGGAATAAATTGTACGGTCTTTAAATTGTAAACTTTGCTCATGTAACTTCGTATCTAATTATTTTATTTTCTAAACTCCTTTTTAAGTACTTTCAAATACGGCAAAAGAATATTTTCGGATGCAAGATAGACGATATAAGACACAAGACATGAACCAAAATCTAACAGCCAAATACACACAACTAAATACTTATTATTTTAAACCTACTATGCTATAAACATGACTTCCTACAACGAACAATTAAATATAAAATACAACGAAGAATATAAACGCCTAAATCTACAACAAAAAAAAGCGGTAGATACAACCGAAGGTCCTGTGATGGTGATTGCAGGGCCGGGCACAGGCAAAACACAAATTCTTGCAGCACGTATAGGTAAGATTATTTTAGAAGGTTTAGCAGATGCTCAAAATATTCTTTGCCTTACTTACACAGATGCTGGTGCTATAGCTATGCGTAAGCGCCTACAACAGTTTATAGGTGCAGATGCATACAAGGTAAATATTTATACTTTTCATGCTTTTTGCAACGATGTTATTCAAGACAATCTATCTCTTTTTGAGAAAAATTCTTTGGATGCCATTTCGGAATTAGAAAATATAGAACTGTTTAAAAAGCTTATTGATAATTTTCCTAAAAACCATCCATTAAAAAGATACCGTGGCGATGTATATTATGAAATAAACAATCTTAAAAATTTATTCTCTGCCATGAAGCGAGAAGGATGGTCTGCTGCTTTTATAAACGAAAAGATAGACGAATACCTTGCAGATCTACCAACTCGAGATGAATACATTGCAAAACGAGCAGTGGGTGTTTTTAAAAAAGGAGATGTACGTATAGATAAAATAGAAGAAGAGAAAGAAAAGAAAGAAAAGCTAAGAGCAGCAGCAAACGAGTTTGATAAATACCAAAGCCTCATGCGTGAGCGTAACCGCTACGATTTTGATGATATGATAAATTGGGTTATAAAAGCCTTTGAAGAAAATGCACAAATGCTTGCAAATTACCAAGAGCGTTTTCAATATATTTTGGTAGATGAGTATCAAGATACGAGCGGTACACAAAATACATTGGTACAGTTGCTCATTAATTATTGGGACAAACCAAATGTATTTGTCGTAGGCGATGATGATCAAAGCATATACAGATTTCAAGGTGCCAATGTGGAGAATATGCTCGCCTTTGCAAACAAATACAGCAACGATTTAATGACGGTAGTGCTTACCAATAATTACAGAAGTACCCAACCTATTTTAGATATTTCTAAAACACTTATCAATAGAAATGAAGAGCGCTTAGTAAAACAAATTGATGGGCTTAGCAAGGAGTTAGTAGCCAGTAATGAAAAGAAAGCCTTGTTAAAAAATTTACCCGTAATTAAGGCATACAAGTCCGTAAAAGAAGAAATGGCGGGTATTTCAGCTGATATTGATACCTTACTAAAAGGTGATGTTGAGCCAGGAAAAATAGCGGTAATCTATAAAGAAAATATATATGGAGAAACATTGGCTACCTATTTACAACTAAAGCAAATTCCGCTTTATAGCAAAAGAAACATCAATATTTTAGGCAATGTTTTTGTAAATAAATTGCTTACGATTATGCGTTATTTGCATGCAGAGCATGATACGCCTTATGGTGGCGATGCGTTGTTGTTTGAAATATTACATTACGACTTTTATAAAATACCGCCTATAGAAATTGCCAAACTTACCGTAGAGGCAAATAGCAAGAAGTATAGTGACAACGCAACATCTTTAAGGAGATTACTTCAAGAAAAGGCTAACCGTCCGGCACAGAATTTATTTGATACCGGTATTAATGAAAGATTAAAAAACGTGAGCGCCATTATTGAGGCACTTATTAGCGATGTGTCTAATTGTTCTTTACAAAGTTTATTGGATAATATTATTCGCAATGCAGGCGTGTTGCCATACATGATGCAACACATTGAAAAGCTAAAGTTATTAAAGTTACTTACTGCGTTATTCGATTTTGTAAAACTAGAAACAGCTCGTAATCCATTGTTAGATTTAAAAGGTTTTATTGCAGTGATAGATTTAATGGAAAAAGAAAACTTGCCTTTGCCATTGGTAGAGGTATTGGGAAATGCCAATGCAGTAAACTTACTCACAGTACATGGTAGCAAAGGTTTGGAGTTTGAACATGTTTTTTTTGCAGGAGTAAATGCTTCCTCCTGGGAGAAAAAACGAAAACCACAAGGCGGTTACAAATTACCAGATACAATGTTTGAGTCTGGCCCGTCGGATGTAACAGAAGATGAAGAATTGCGAAGGTTATTTTATGTGGCACTTACGAGAGCAGAAACTAATTTAATTATTTCTTATGCCAATTTTAGCAACGATGCAAAAGGATTAGAACCATCTGTTTTTATTGCAGAAATACAAGAGCAACATCAATTACTTGTTGAGCAAATGACTATTTCCGATGAAGAAATGGCTGCATTTAATTTATTACAGTTTACCGCACAAGCTCCCGAAATAGAACATGCAGAAGAAGATTTTATTGATGGTTTGCTGGGTAAATTTCAAATGAATGTAACGGCACTAAATAATTTTATGAAATGCCCATTGCAGTTTTATTACAACAACTTAATTCGTATTCCGTCTGGCAAAAATGAAGCTACAGAATTTGGTAGTGCCATTCATTTTGGGCTAGAAAGATTGTTTAAAAAAATGCAAGATGGCGGACAAGAAAAATTTGGCAGCAAAGCGGATTTGTATGAAGATTTTAGCTGGTACATGCACAGGCATAGAGAAAATTTTACCAAAGAATCTTACGCAAGACGAATGGAATATGGGCAAGAAGTGCTTGCAAATTATTATGATAAATATATCAACAGCTGGAATAAAGTAGTTGCCATAGAAAGAAATATCAGAGGCGTTGTGTTAGATGGAGTGCCACTAAAAGGTAAATTAGATAAGCTGGAATTTGATGGTAAAAATGTGAATGTTGTAGATTATAAAAGTGGAGATATTGATAAGGCATTGCCGCAATTAAAAGGACCAAATGATAAAGCACCCGAAGGTGGAAACTACTGGAGGCAAGCAGTATTTTATAAAATTCTAATAGACAACTATGACCAAAAAGATTGGAATGTTATAAGCACCGAATTTGATTTTGTAGAACCCGATAAAAAGAAGGAATACCGAAAAGAAAAAATTGTAATAACACCTGCAGATACTGCTACAGTGAAAGAGCAAATTTTAGATGCTTGGGAAAAAATACAAGCAAAACAATTTTACAAAGGCTGTGGTAAAGAGGATTGTAGGTGGTGTAATTTTGTAAAAGAAAATCAATTAGCAGTTACAATGCATGATTTGGATGAAGAAGAAGCCGAGTAGAAAATAAGTGTAGAAAAGGGGGACTAATTTTTTACGCCCTATGATGAAAAACATTTCTAAACAGTTGACGAAAGGCTTCAGGAATTTCTTTGGAGAGTTTTAAAATAGGTTGCCCATTGGTACTGTTAATGCCATAAACTAAACCAGATTTTATTTGATTGGTCTTGGCTATTTCTGCACATTCCCATAAAAAACTGCTACGCACACAGCCAGAGGCTTTGGATGCAATGCCGTTCTCAATCTTGATGATAAATTTTGGATTGAGTATAATTTTTACGAGCACAATTTTACTATGTAATAAAACTTTGGACACTGTATTGCTACAATTAGGATATGGTTTTAAATGACTTTATAATTAGTTAGTGACTGCGATTTGAGATGCATCATCAATCACTATTTCTGCTTTCTCTTTAAACAAAATAATTTTACCTGTTACACATACATTTTTCTCTTTCAATTCTATTTCTGGGGCATTGCCCATTTTTGCCCTTACGGTACCTGGTATCATAATCGTAAGTGGGCTTGAAGGAAACGCAGCACCCATATTTAAAAGCGTAGGCGCATTGGTAGAGGTTTCAAAAAAGCGGCCACCAAATATCTTACCACACACTTTTACATTCTCACCTATATGTTTAGATGCTTCATCGGGCGTAATTGTTTGCGCAATACTAAGTTTAGATATTGCACAAATAGTGATTATAAGTAATGCTTTTCTCATGAGGGCATGTTTGATTTTAAAATTTTTTACCAGAAAAAAAGACCAGTTTTAATGAAGACGACAATAGTCTCCTCTAGGTTTCTTTATTTAAGAACGAAATTAAACTAATTTTAGTGTATCGAAGTAAACTTTTTTACTTCTTTTGCTCAAAACCCTCGTCAGCTAGGCATTGTGATAGTTTACATTTTACTGTTATTTATTTAACATTTTCTTAATAGGAGTTTTGTTGAAAATACCAAAAAAAGTTGTTGATTATTTTTACAGCATTGCGTGGAAAACTTGTCTTTTCTCTCATATCCTTTACCATATTGAATTCCGAAACTTGTAAACACACTGTGAAAAACTAATAGACATTTTTCTATCAAATGATTTGTAATATTGTTTTGGAAGAGGATAAAAGCAATTGAGCAAAAATCCAATATAGCATTATACCATTTCTCTTCCCAAAATCACAAACAACTTATAAAACTTATTATTAATGCAAGTAGAACCAATCTTGTTGGAAAACAAAGACCGCTTTGTTTTGTTCCCAATCAAACACAACGATATCTGGGAAATGTACAAAAAGGCGGAAGCAAGTTTTTGGACGGCGGAGGAACTGGACCTTACAACTGATCTTCACGATTGGGCAAATAGGTTGAACGATGATGAACGTTACTTCATAAAAAACGTATTGGCTTTTTTTGCAGCAAGTGATGGAATCGTTAATGAAAATCTTGCAGTTAACTTTTTAAAAGAAGTTCAATACCCTGAAGCTCGTTGTATGTATGGGTTTCAGGTTATGATAGAAAATATACACAGTGAAGCTTATTCATTATTAATAGACACCTATATAAAAGATGTAGTAGAAAAAGACAGATTGCTTAGGGCAATAGATACCATTGAATGTGTACAGAAAAAAGCAGAGTGGGCATTGCGTTGGATAGATAAAGGATCTTTTGCAGAGAGGCTTGTTGCATTTGCAGCAGTTGAAGGAATTTTCTTCTCTGGTTCTTTCTGTTCTATTTTTTGGCTAAAGAAAAGAGGGTTAATGCCAGGACTTTCATTTGCCAATGAACTTATCAGCAGAGACGAAGGTTTGCACTGCGATTTTGCTTGTTTACTTTACACACAGCATTTACAAGACCAGCTTTCAAAAGATACTGTTACCAAAATAATTTTAGATGCGGTATCAATAGAGAAGGAATTTGTTTCAGACTCTTTGCCTGTTGGCCTCATAGGAATGAACTCAAAACTAATGTGTGATTATATAGAGTTTGTTGCGGATCGATTATTAATAGCGCTGGGTTGTAGCAAAGTATTCAATGCTACCAATCCATTCGATTTTATGGAAATGATTTCATTGCAAGGCAAAACGAATTTCTTTGAGAAGCGTGTTGGCGAATATCAAAAAGCAGGAGTAAAAGAGAATGCGTCGAAGGCTTTTTCTATGGATGAGGATTTTTAGGGAAGAGAATCAAGATGTTAGTATCAAGTATCAAGAAACAAACAATCTAAATGCACAATTTTAAAGATTTAAAGTTTTGGCAAAAGTCAATTGATTTGTCTGTTCTGATTTATAAAATCTCATCCATGTTCCCAAACGAAGAGAAATTTGGTTTGGTATCACAATTACGAAGAGCTAGTGTTTCAATTGCATCTAATATAGCAGAAGGAGCAAGCAGGAGTAGCGAGAAGGAATTTTTATATTTTTTATCAATATCTAATGGTTCAGCTTTTGAAATAGAAACGCAACTGATAATAGCAAACAAATTAAATTATATAAGCGAAAATGATTTGATGGATGTGATTGCCGATGTAACAGAAATACAGAAAATGATTTATTCTTTTTCAAAAAAAATAAAGGAAACAAAAAATATATAAAACACATGTTCATAGTCTTGAATTTCTTGATTCTCTAAATCTTGATACTCGATACTAATATCTAAAATCTAACTACATGCAGGTAATCAAACGCAGCGGAAAAAATGAGTCAGTTCACTTCGATAAAGTAACATCGAGAATTATGAAACTGAGCTATGGTCTTCAACTAAAAAGTGAAGATATTATTGAAATAGCCAAAAAGGTTGTAGCCGGTATTTACAATAATGTAACTACTACCCAGCTGGACAATCTTGCGGCAGAAACTTCTGCATCGTTTACAACACGCCATCCAGACTTTGCTGTACTTGCAGCAAGGATAGCTGTGAGTAACTTGCACAAAAACACAAAGAAATCATTTAGCGAAACAGCTGAATTATTATACAATTATATAGATCCAAAAACTGGACTTGCTGCACCGTTATTGTCTGAAGAGGTGTATCAGATTATAAAAGATAATCAGGATTTATTAGATGCCTCTATCATTTATGAAAGAGATTATCATTTCGATTTTTTTGGTTTCAAAACCTTAGAAAAATCTTATTTGCTAAAATTGCACGACAAGATTGTAGAGCGCCCTCAGCATATGTTTATGCGTGTGGCTTTAGGTATACACAAAACAGATGTAGATGCTGCGATAGAAACCTATAACTTGATGAGTGAAAAATGGTTTATACATGCAACACCTACATTGTTTAACTCAGGTACACCAAAACCACAGATGAGTAGTTGCTTCTTGCTAAGCATGAAAGATGATAGCATACCTGGCATTTATGATACCTTGAAAGATTGTGCATTGATTTCACAATCTGCAGGTGGTATAGGTTTAAACATACATAACATTCGCTCTACCGGTAGTTATATAAAAGGTACAAATGGTACATCAAACGGTATTATACCAATGCTTCGTGTATTTAACGATACTGCTCGTTATGTAGACCAAGGTGGTGGAAAACGTAAAGGTGCATTTGCGGTTTATTTAGAGCCTTGGCATGCAGATGTGTTTGAATTTTTGGAGTTGAGAAAAAATCATGGTAAAGAAGAAATGCGTGCAAGAGATTTATTCCTTGCCTTGTGGATACCCGATTTATTTATGAAGCGTGTAGAAGCAGACGGAGAATGGAGTTTATTTAGTCCAAATGAAGCAGAAAATTTACACACTACACATGGTGCAGCGTTTGATGCACTCTATGTAAAATATGAACAAGAGGGTAAAGCTAAAAAAACAATTCCAGCTCGTGAGTTATGGAATGCCATATTAGAATCTCAGATAGAAACAGGTACACCATATATTTTATACAAAGACGCAGCAAATTCAAAGAGCAATCAGAAAAACTTAGGTACAATCCGTTGTAGTAATTTGTGTACAGAGATTATTGAGTATAGTGATGACAAAGAAACCGCAGTATGTAATTTGGCATCGCTTTCTTTGCCAAGATTTGTAGAAGGCAACAAATTTAATTTTGAAAAATTAGTAGAAGTTACAAAAATTGTGACCCGCAATTTGAATAAAGTAATTGATGGTAATTACTATCCAATTCCTGAAACAAAAAGGAGTAACACTCGCCACCGCCCTATTGGCCTTGGTGTACAAGGATTGGCAGATGTATTTATGATGCTTGGCTTACCATTTGAAAGTGAAATGGCAAAGTTGTTGAACAAAAATATTTTTGAAACTATCTACTACGCAGCAATGGTTTCTAGCTGTGAGCTTGCTAAAATAGATGGTGCTTACGAAACATTTAAAGGCTCTCCATTGAGTGAAGGCAAATTCCAATTTGATTTGTGGGATGTAGAGCCAAGTGAGCGTTACGATTGGGAAAACTTGCGTAAAGAAGTAATGGAACACGGCGTAAGAAACTCATTGCTCTTGGCGCCAATGCCTACAGCATCTACATCGCAAATACTTGGAAACAATGAATGTTTTGAACCTTACACTTCCAATATTTACAATCGTAGAGTATTAAGTGGCGAGTTTGCAGTGGTAAACAAACATTTATTGAAAGATCTTGGTAAGCTTAATTTGTGGAACGACAACATGAAACAGCGTATCATAGCTGCGAATGGTTCTGTGCAAAATATAGATGAAATACCAGCAGATTTGAAAGAAATTTACAAAACTGTTTGGGAAATAAAGCAAAAGAGTTTGATAGATATGTCTGCAGATAGAGGAGCGTTTATTTGCCAATCACAATCATTAAATTTATTTGTAGAGCAGCCAAACTTTGCTAAACTTTCTTCTATGCATTTTTACACATGGAAAAAGGGCTTAAAAACCGGAATGTATTACCTAAGAACAAAGGCAGCGGCAGATGCGATTAAGTTTACAGTTGATGCTGATGTGCTTACCAAAACAAAAGATGATGCAGATGCAATTTCACAAATAACTTGCTCGCTTGATAATCCAGAAGGATGTGAAGCATGTGGCTCATAATTTTATAATCTTTTAGTATAGTAAAAACCGTCTCGTAAAATTTTATGAGACGGTTTTATAGTTTACACAGACTAGTGTATTTGTTTTTACGTACATGAATAAAAATAGAATTCATGGCGGATAGTATAAAAATAAATGGGCTAGAGCTAAACTTAAATGACATAGAAAAAGATTGCTGGTTACGCATTTTGAATGGTTCATTGAAAAGTAAAGATCCTTTGCATAATCCAGTAGTTGCAAATACAAGCGAGGGGATTGTAAATATGCGAACTGTAGTTTTAAGAAGTGTAAATACAAAAGAAAAAACACTTGTATTTCATACAGATATTAGAAGTGGCAAATGGAACGAATTACAAAAAAATAGCAACATCAGTTGGCTTTTATATGATGCTCCCGCTCGTTTCCAAATACGAGTAGGTGGTACTGCTTCATTACACCATGTAGATGATATGGCTGATAAAGCTTGGCTAAAGAGTAACGAAAATAGTAGGAAAATTTATCTTGGCGAAAATGCTCCTTCACGAAAGTCGGACCTTCCTATAAGTGGTTTACCTATTATATTTGATAGCAAAAATCCCACAATGGAAGAAAGTGAAGCAGGTAGAAAAAACTTTGGTATTGTAGTTACAAAAGCTAACTGGGTAGAGTGGCTTTGGCTAAACAGTGCCGGGCATAGGAGGGCAGCTTTTTATTATAAAGATGATTTGAGTTTTGAAGCAAGTTGGTTGCTTCCTTAAATAGTTTGAAATGACCTATAAAGTTTGGAAAACCTCATAGGTCTTTAGTTCACTATTTTGCATAACCCATACTCAGCATCAAATCTCCTCTCACGAACAAATCTACCGAAGCAGTATCTGTACTTTTATTTTCTATAATAAGCGCTGTATTTTTATCTACAGATACTTTTACTGTTTCTTGAGGTCTCACCGTTACAAAAGAATGTCTACCTCCATTAATTGGAGCTTCATAAATAGTTAAATCGTTCTTGGAAACATTTTTAAGTTTTACGGAAAATGAACCGTGCTTATTGTCGCCTAGTTTGAAGGAATCGTTTGGGGCAATTACAGTATTAGAAGTAAGTGTTCTAAACATGCTGCAAGATATAATGCTTAAAATTGCAATGGCGAAGATTATTTTTTTCATGGTGTGTGTGTTATTTAATTGTGATTTAATAATTTTTTTTTACTTATCTAGTTTTACTATGTTTCTTCTTCGATTAGGTCTTCTTGTCACCACTATTTAAATGAAAATATAGTTAGGTTTACTTTACTTTGATCCTGTTACCATCTACATTAGTTTCTCTATCTCTTGCACTATATTTTGTTTTACCAAAGCTCCAGCTAAATTGTAAGCGTATGCTACGGCTTTCCCATTTTCGATAGTATGAAAAATCCATATTGGCAAATTGTACGGTTTGTTTCCAACGCTGTGTATTAAACACATCGCTTACTGTAAGTCTTATGGCTCCTTTATCTTTTAACATCATTTTCTTTACGCCAATATCTACACTGCCCAATGAGCTTGTTTTAAAAATAGCTTCTCTTGTGCCGGCATTAAACCAACTGCTTATTTGTGTACTCCATCCCTTGCCAAGTTTAAAGTTTTGTTGTATGTAATAGTTTAAACCAAAAGTATTTTCATTTAATGTGCCATTTGGTAATGCGCCTTTGTAATGATTGTAAAAGCCAGTGACATTTGCATATCCTTCCCACCATTTTGTAATTGGTAGTGGCGCACTTAGACTGATATATGCGTTATCCAAGCTACCAATGTTGGCCTGTGTGCCTTGTGTTTGCTCACCTTTTTGAGTAGTTATGGTTTGGCTGTAATCTTTTGTATGGTTGTAACCCAATGCAACATTTAATGCATAGCGATAGGTATATTTTAATTCAAAATTATTGGCGTACTGTGGTTTTAAAAAAGGATTACCTTTTTCTGAAGTATAAATATCATAAATTGTTTCAAACGGGTTTAGCGATTGATAATCTGGACGATTGATTCTTTTGCTATAGGATAAAGCAAATTTATTCTTTTCATTTATTTTAAAACCTACAAAAATTGATGGGAAAATGTTTAAGTAATTTGTATCGGGGTTATTAATATTAGTGTTTTTTAAATCGGTAGAGTTGCCGTTTAGTTTGGTGTTTTCTACCCTTAGCCCAATTTGATATTCAAACTTTTTTAAACGCTGAGAAAAATTTACATAACCAGCAGTAACATTTTCTTGGTAAGTAAACATGTTGCTTCTGCCTGTATCTGCAAGCATTGTTGTGCCATTAAATTTTGTTACATATAAATTATTAGATGTAGAAACTTTGCTCAATTTTATACCTGTTTCAAACTTTGCTTTTAAAGTTTTTAATTGTTTGCTATAATCAGCTTTAAGCGCATAAATATTTATTTTAGTGGCTACATCCAAATCATTTGCAGTGAAATTGTATTTTGAGTTGTTTTTATTTAAATAATTTGTAGCAAGGTTTGTAAGGTTGGTATTTTTAAAAAAAGTATAATCAGCATCAATGTTTAATTCGTTTCCTAATGTGTCTTCGTATTTGTAATTTAGGTTTGAATTGTAACGCCTGTTTTTATAGAGATTATTATTTGTTGTTACAAGCGACGAGTCTAACATTCCGTTGCTACTTATATTCGTAATGCCTGGTGTATTAAATGGTGAGCGATTAGCATTGGTATTAAAAAGAAACCCAAAAGTGCTTTTTTTGTTTACATAATAATCTAAACCAGTTCTAATATTGTTACTTACATTTCTGTCAATATCTGTTGTGTTGTTGCTAAAATTTTTTACGACATTGCCTAAGGTTACATTTCTATTGATAACCCCATGGGTATGTTGTAAATTATTATCTACCGATGCATTTGCAAACATATTTATTTTGCCAGTTCTTTGGTTTATGCTAAACGAGCCATTGCTGCGGTAATGATTGCTTTGTGCATAGCCTAGCGATATATTTCCATTAGTGCCTTTTAATTTTATTTTTTTAAGTCTAATATTTATGATGCCTGCATTGCCTTGCGCATCAAATTTTGCTGAGGGGTTTGTAATTAATTCAATTTTATCTATAGCGCTGCCTTGCAACCCACGAAGAAAATTAGCAAGATCTTTATTGCTCATTTGAGTTGGCCTGCCATCTATCATAACATTTACACCTGCCTTACCACTCATATTTATTACATCTTCGGAAGTAATGTTTATACTGGGCGCTTTTTGTAATATCTCAAATGCATTGCTAGTAGCTGCACTTAAATCTGCTTGTACATTTATAACCGTTTTGTCTAATATTTGTTCTATAAATGGTTTTTTAGAACGGATAACTACATCAGTAAGTTTTTGGGTTTTATTAAAGCTACTAGTGTCCGTAGTTTTTTGCTGAGCAAATGCAGGGAGTAAGACAATGGAAAGTAAAATGGCGAATAATTGTTTCATAAAAAATCATTTTTAGCGTTGATTGATAAAGCAAAGATGGCTTGCCAAAATGCCTTTGTCGCTGCAAATGATGATTTGAGACTAGTTAAATTGGCCTCAAGTTATGTATGGATATTATGATGCGTATCAAAAAAGATAAAATGATGATTTGTAGAATCTTGTACGCTTACAAGCAATTGTATCAAATTATATAAAGGGTAAATTATTTTTAAATATCGCTATTTAATTCCAACCATTTCCTTCCATCCAATCCTTTGGGCTGGTTCCTGTAGCTTTTTTAAAGGCTCTATTAAAGGTCGCCTTACTATTAAAGCCACAATCATAAGCAATACCCAAAAGCGTTTGTGTTTTTTGTTCTCC
>JANMFB010000190.1:0-8560 GCA_031377605.1 Ferruginibacter sp. | reverse complement strand
CTTTTTTTCACTTACATGCCCATATCGTATGCCATCGTACCTTCCAAGATTGCTACTTGCTTCTGCAGTGGTTAGTACATAATATCTGGAACAATAAAATCGAGTAAATCAAAATCTATGACTGCTACTTCATGCCCATCTTTTTGTAAATCATTTTTTAATGTAGAAATTTTTTCCGAAATCTCCATATCTATTCCACCATGTTCCAATGCTTGTTTTATAAAAGCAATTTTATATTTCTTTGATGATTCGGTTTTGTAAGTTGATAAACTTGCTGGAAATTTTTTCATCATTGTGCCATCCATATCATCTGGCTTGCTCATTATTTCTAAAAGTAAAGCAACATCTTCAACATGCTTTCCAAAAATACCAATCTGATCAAATGAAGAAGCATAAGCTATAAGTCCGTATCTTGAAATGCGACCATAGCTTGGCTTTATGCCAATAATACCACAAAAATCTGCTGGTTGACGTACCGAGCCTCCCGTATCACTTCCCAGCGATAACATACACATGTCAGCTTGCACTGCTACTGCACTTCCACCTGAGGAGCCACCCGGTACTTTTGTATTATCCAATGCGTTTAATACTTTTCCATAAGCAGAATTTTCATTGGTGCTGCCCATTGCAAATTCATCACAATTGCAAGAGCCAATGATGATGGCATCTTCATCTACCAAAAATTGCAAAGCACTAGCAGTATAAAGAGATTCAAAATTCTTGAGAATGTTTGAGGCTGCGGTTACTTTTTTGCCTTTGTAGCATATCACATCTTTTATTGCAATAACAACACCATGTAATTTTTTTAATGGAACGCCATTTTTTCTACCTTCATCAAGTTGTTTTGCTTTTGCAATAGCATCATCCCTATATATTTCTGTAAACGCATTTAACTTGGCATGCTGTTCAATGTTAGACAAATAAAATGTTACAGCTTCTATACAACTGGTTTCGTTTTGCAGGAGTTGTTGTTGGTAATTTTGTATGGTAGAGAAAGAAAACATATTTGGGTATATTAAAAAAGCCAACAAGTACATTAGCTTTCTGTTTGAAAGTTATACTTCTTGGCTAGTTTATTTTAAATTATAAAAAATAGAGCCATTCAAAGCTCACTAGTTTGTTTATTTTTTTTCTGTTGCAGCCATGTCTTTTTCTTTCATGCCTTCTTCTATCTCATTCTTTACGTTGTTTTTTGCGTCGTTAAATTCACGCATACCTTTTCCAACTCCTCTCATAAGTTCAGGTATTTTTTTACCTCCAAACATAAGAAGTACAACGAGTACAATTAATATCCATTCTGTTCCACCAGGCATAGAAAGTAAAAAAGTGTTTAATAATGTGTTTGTCATTTTGTTATTTTTAGTATTGTAAAGGTAAATATTTTAACTGTACAAAGGGTTATTATATGTTAATGTTTGAGTTTTAACTCCACTCTTTTTCTTCTTTTATTTTTTGCTTGTCTATACGAGCACAAATAAGAATACTAATTTCAAACAACAGTAATAATGGAACAGATACAAGTACCTGACTTGTCCAATCTGGTGAAGGAGTAATAATGGCAGCCACTATTAGTATTACTACAAATGCATACTTTCTAGTTTTACGTAAAAACCCTGCTGAAATTAAGCCTATTTTGCATAATACATAAGCAATGATTGGTAATTCAAAAGCAATGCCACAACCAAGGATAATGTTATTTATAGTATCAATATAATCATCTAAAGTAGGTCTGTAAATATAAGCTCCTGTGGTTCCCAATTTAAAGTTTGCTAAAAAATTGAAGGTAAATGGAGCCAATAAATAATATCCAAAGCTCCCCCCAAGAAAAAAGCAAAGTGATACCCAAAAAATACTGCCTCTGGAGTATTTTAGTTCTTTGGGTGAGAGTGCAGGTTTAATAAAACGCCAAGTCTCCCAAATAAAATAAGGGAACGCAATTACAATTCCTCCAATCATGGCAATAGAAATTGCAGACATAAATGGACCACTTACTGTATTTCCTTGTAATTCCATGTTCACAGGAGGCATGCACAAAGCTTCCCCTAAATGCGCCCAATGACTAAATCTGCATAATGCACTATATGTAACAAAATTACTTCTAGCAGGGGCTAAGATGATATGATCAAAAATCCAATCAATGTAAATAAAAATGCCCACTACAGCTGTAAGCCATACTATAACTGATCTAACTAGATGCCATCTTAATGCTTCCAAATGATCTATAAAACTCATTTCTCGCTTTTCGGCATTGTCATTTCTACTTCTTAAACGACTAAAAATCGATTTATTTTCTATTGTATCCAATTAATTGAAAGATTAAATATTCTTTGATTTCCCTGCAAAAGTACAAGTTGAATTTGGTTATTGGGTCATAAAAGAATAATCATATGATATTTAAAGTAGGATACAATAAAAAAAACGCCCCGATTTTTTCGGGACGCTTTTTTTATATTTTCTGCTTATATTATTTCTTTTTTGCACCAACTGCCATTCTTTTTTCTTTGATACGTGCACTCTTACCACTTCTTTCACGTAAGAAATATAATTTAGCTCTTCTTACACGACCAACTTTATTTAGGATTACACTCTCAATGTTTGGAGAATTAATCGGAAACAAACGCTCTACACCTACTCCATCACTTATCTTACGAACAGTAAAAGTTGCGGTAGAACCTTCTCCTTGACGCTTAATAACATCACCTTTAAAACTTTGAATACGCTCTTTTGCGCCTTCAATAATTCTATAGTTTACTGTAATATTATCACCTGCCTTGAAATTAGGGTGAGTTGATTTAGTTGTTAATTGCTCGTGTACAAATGCTACTGCGTCCATGTTCTTTTTATTTTGGAGTGCAAATGTAGGAAATAATTGGTAAATAATGGAAAGTAACCTAGTATATTTTTGTTTTATAGGGACTTTTGCTGCTTATAACTTGATTTTGTTTGATATAAGTAATGTGGTATACTAATTCCTTATACAAGAATTGGTTTTTGGCATAAAAAATACTCTTATTCGAGTATTGTTTATGCCGACTTAAGTTTTCAAATTCGTATTTCATAAAAATATTACCAAAATGAAAAAGATAATACTTCTGTATCTCACAATTTTTATTGCCAATACATTATTTGCCCAGAAAAAATCTGACTGGCAAAAAAATTTCCCCTCTAAAATTAACTGGTATAAGGTATCCGATGCTGGCGTACTATTAGTAGCCACAAAAGACGCTTTGTATGGATTATCACCCGAGGGGCAAGAAATATGGAAAGCCGATGATATAGAGAATATAAAAGAATCTAATCTTGATATTATTGAAAATACGCCTTATATAGTGGTAGTGAAGCAAGGTATTATGAAGGGAACTAATAAAGTGGTTGATGTAGTAACTGGAAAAATTGTATTTAATACAGGTGAACAAGGGCTTATTAGTGTAACAAAGCGTTTGTACTTAGCTAAAAGTAATAAACTAATTTTTTATGGTGCAGGTAGTAAGGGTTTATTACTGGTACTTGCAGATCTTTCTACAGGGCAAAAGGTATGGGAGCAAACTAAAATATTTGAGAAAAACTCCGAACAAATTGTTTCCAACGCTGGAGAGCTGAGTGATGCGGTACTTATTGCTACAAACAAAAGAATATATAAGTTGAGCAAAGCCACAGGCGAAGAAATGTATAATGTAGATATGAAAAGTGATTTACCCGTAGTGGCTCCAAAGCCCAAAGCAAAAGGTATGTTTGGTGGTTTTAAAGATATGGGTAAAGCATTTGGAGGAAACAATGAAGGGGCCAATGAAATGCAAACAGTCACTTCTGCAGATTTTTTTCAGCATGATGATGACAAATCTTTTTATTTCTGGAATCAAGATATTTTTACAAAATTTGAAGCGGCAACAGGGAAAGAGTTATGGAAGCGTTACGAATTACCATCGCCCATTGGTTATTTATTACACGATACCCGCGGAATGTTGATTGTAACTGCCGAAAAAAGGCAGGAAGATGTGGCAAAGGCAAATAATGGCGGGGGAGGTTTACTTGGAAAAATAAAATCTAAAAGTGCTGGAAATAAAAATAGGGCAAGCCTTCTTTTATTAGACCCAGCCACCGGACTTGAAAAATGGAATGGTGATGTAGATTTGAAAGGAGATGTGCTAGCTTATAAACTTGCAGGCAACAAATTGGTACTTGCTACTCAAAAAGATAATGGAGACAATTATATAAGTATTGCAGATTTAGATGCTGGAAAATCTGTAACAAAAAAACCTTTAGAAATAAAAGGAGAAATAAGGGATTTGCAAATAACGCCTACGGGACTTTATTTTAGAACAACAGACCAAATCAATATTTTAGATTTAGAAAGTGGAGACAAAACTTGGAAAAAGGGCTTTAAAGTAAAACAATGTGTGGGCTATAACGATGAAGGTGGTATTGGATATGTAAGTGCAAATAATATAATTTACAAAGTTAATTTTGCAACTGGAGATATGGATGAGTTAGTAAAAGGTTTAGGATTTAATAAAGATGAAGATCCTACAAGCCTCCAAATAGTAGAAGCTGGTATATTTATTGCTTCTGACCAAAATGCAAATTTGTATGATAAAAGTGGTAAACTTATTTATCATACTTATATTCCTGCTCCCGGCAGAACACTTACTGGAAAATTACTTTCAGGCTTAGGAGGTGTAGCTAGCCTTGCAGTAGGTGCATCAGCAGCTGCAAGTTCAGCACAATTAAGCTATGCAAAAGGGTATTATGGAAGTACAAATCCTTCGTTGGATAATAAAATAAAAAGTTATGACCAATTAGCTTCAGCAGGTGTTGCGTCCGCTGTAGCAAGTTTTCAAAGTATCAGCAAACGCTTTAATGCTACCAAACAAGCCAATGGATTTATTGCGATGCTTACCAATTTTGGTAACAGCAATCAAGCAAAAGATGCAGGTATTACTATAGTAGACAAAGCAACGGGTAAAAGAATTGCAGATATGTTATTTGGTGATAAAACAAGTCCAGATTATACCATAGATGACTTGGGGAAAGTTGTATTTTATGAATCAGATAAAAATACAATCGAAGGTTTTAAATTTTAGAATGAGGCATTAAATGATAAAATCCGCTTCGTTTTTGGAGCGGATTTTTTTTCTATTTTGTAAGCCATCAATGTATGATACGTAGAATTTTTTTCTTGAATATAGCTTTTCAAAATACCGGCTCTTTTAAAATTCAACAATCAAACCAATTGTAGGAATCACACTCGGGTCATCATTTTTTACTCGGGTTGGAATTGCATTGCTGCCATCTGCTTTAATAGCAAGCCCGTCAGTTGTTTTAAAAGTTCTATTATCAGCCGTTCTAGCCCATGTATATTCTGGTATAACTGGGTTTCTTGCTATATACCAATTGGTAACATCTAAGAATACATCAATAGTTATTTTTCTTAAATTTATTTTCTTATCTATTCTTACATCACTGCTGTTGAAGCCACCCAACCGGAGCGAATTTAATTTTGCAAAATCTAATGTACCTTTTCCTTGCGATGGATAATTAAATCTAGAAGCTACCTCATCAAATGGTGTGTATGGCGCACCAGCTTGATAACGGAATTTTAAACCAAGTTCCCAGTTTCTTGGAAATTTGTAACCCCATGTTACCGATAATAAATGTTGATTATCCCAACTACTTGCTACAAATTTATTATTTGCACCACTATACAAACTACGGTAGAAGGTATAAGAAAGAATACCAAAGAATTTTTCTGTTAATTTTTTCTGAACAAAAAATTCAACGCCATATGCTTTACCTTTCCCATTTGTATTTACTGCCTCGTTGCCTAGTGCGGTAAAATCAGTTCCAAGGTTGGCTAACGAAATGCCATCTCTTGCAGACACAGCTACATTACCGTATTGCTTATAGAATCCTTCTACGGTAAAACGTAGTCCATCATTTGGTAAAAATTCAACACCCGTTGTATAGTGCGTTGAACGAGTATATTTCGCATTTTTATTTACAAGTACATTGTTGTTATTTGCATATCCCAATAAGGTATAAACTGGCAATTTGTAATAAATACCTGAAGATGCGTTTAATGTCCATTTATCTGCCAAGGTATAACTAAATGAAATTCTTGGAGATAAAGTTTGCAAACCATTCATACCATCGGTTGTAAATGTGTTCATATCTGTACGAATACCTCCGCTTATACCAAGTCTGTTATTCATTACCCTTTTGCCAACTTGTACAAAAGCTCCAAGGCGAACAAATGGTTTTAAAGGGCTTGTGAAATTTTGTTTTATACCAGCTTGTATTACATTGTTACTTGCATCTCTTACTTCTTTTTGAACGAGTGCAAATGTTTTATTGTCGTATTCTGCCAGTTGTGTAGAAGCTCCGTAGGCTAACTTCCAGCCATTTTTGTTTTTATTGATATCAAACCGCAGTTTGGTTTCTATTTCATTGCTAACAAAATCCAGCGTTTGATTTGCTGCTGTTGGGTTTTCATTATCCTCAAATTTTTGGAGGTTATTATTAAACCTCGTTCGGCTCAAAGCCAAATTCCAAAAGCCATTAGAGATGCTTCTTTTGAGAGATGTACCAAATGTGTAATTCCATTGCTGTATGCTTGCAGCTGAATTAAGGTTATACAATTTTTCAGGTGTTGCTTCTTTTACTGCAAGAAATTTAAAATTATCAATGGCGCCAATTCCAATAAAAGTGAGGGTGGTTTTGTTGTCAATTTTGTGTGTCACTTTTGTCTGGAAATCCCAGAAGTCAGGTAAAAATGGAAGGTCAAGTGCTTTAAAAAGCAACTGAAAGGTAGATTTTCGTGCAGATGCTAAAAATGTCGTTTTTTTATTTTTAGATAATGGGCCTTCCAGCGTAAGTGCAGACTCGGTTATACTTGCCCTTACATTCCCTTGAAATTTATTTGCATTGCCAACTTTTTGTTTAAACTGAAATACGCTACTCAATGCATTGTCGTATCGTGCATCAAAAGCAGATGAACTTAATTTTACATCTTCAATAAAAAAAGTATTTAAAATACCCTGAGGCCCACCACTACCACCTTGTGTTTGAAAGTGATTGATAACGGGTATTTCAATACCATCTAAATAAAACACATTTTCGTTAGATGCGCCACCACGAATAATGATATCATTCCGGAATGTACCGCCTCCTTGCCCACCACCAACGCCAGGCAGGGTTTGTATAACTTTGCTTATATCAAAATTACCGCCAGGGTTACTCCTTATTTCTTCAGCAGTCAAACGCTGTACACTAAGTGGTGTTTCTAATGTAGCAGCCCTAACACTTCTCTTGTTCGTTTTTACGATTACTTCACCCAAATCTGTAGCTTGCTGTTCTAGCTCTATAGTATAGACATTTTCATTACCACTGTTTACAACAATATTATAAATGGTGAAAGATTTAAAGCCAATAGAGCTTACAACAACGTTGTATGTTTTTACAGGTATATTCAAAATCCTAAATCTGCCATTTGAATCGGAAACAGCAGATAAATTTGTACCTGCTACACTGATACTTGCTCCAGCCAAATATTGCTGCGTAGATTTTTGAAGAATGTTACCGCTGATACTGCTTGTTTTTTGAGCGTTAACAACAAATACTGTAAAGCATAAGACTATCAAGCTAATTGTTCGTTTTGTGTAATAAAGGGTTTGATATAGTAGGCTTTTGGACATTTTTAGCGTTTGGAGTTATTAATTTGAAATATCAGTTTCTAAGTACGAAGATTATTCAAATTACTATTTTTCAAAATAAATAATCTGGCAAAAAAAACCGCCCCGTTTATAATATCGGGACGGCTTTTGAAATATATAAAACGATTATCGTGCAATATTCACCGCTCTTTTTTCTCTAATTACGGTTACTTTTATTTGCCCAGGGAAAGTCATTTCGGTTTGTATTTTTTGAGCAATATCAAAACTCAATGTATCACTTTGTGCATCTGTAACTTTATCTGCTTCTACAATTACTCTTAGCTCACGGCCTGCTTGTATTGCATAAGCTTTTTCTACTCCATTGTAAGATGCAGCTAGCGTTTCAAGGTCTTTAATACGCTGTATGTACTGTTGCATAATTTCCCTGCGAGCGCCGGGGCGAGCACCGCTTATTGCATCACAAGCTTGTATAATAGGAGAGATTACAAAAAGCATTTCCATTTCATCGTGGTGAGCGCCAATGGCATTTACCACTGCAGGGTTTTCACCATATTTTTCTGCCAATTTTGCTCCCAATAATGCATGGCTCAACTCTGTTTCTTCATCTGGTACTTTACCAATATCGTGAAGTAAACCTGCACGTTTTGCAAGTTTTGGATTCATACCAAGCTAGATGCCATAATAGCACAAAGGTTTGCAGTTTCTCTACTGTGCATCAATAAATTTTGTCCGTAAGAAGAACGGAAACGCATACGACCTACCATGCGTATTAGTTCTTTATGTAAGCCATGAATACCTAGCTCTATAGCAGTTCTTTCACCAATTTCCATTACTTGGTCATCTAGCTGGCGTTTTGTTTTTTCTACTTCTTCTTCTATACGGGCAGGGTG
>JANMFB010000189.1:0-2377 GCA_031377605.1 Ferruginibacter sp. | reverse complement strand
CTTTTTTTCAGCTTTTAGTAAAAATATTTAGTTGGAATATTATAAATAAACTAAACAAAACAAGAAACTAGTTTATCTTTCATATTTACTAAGCCAAAAAATTGAATCCACATTTAACATACTTACTAATACTCCTCTTATCAATCGCAGGCCCACTAGTCCTAAGCTTCGATAAAAAAGTTAGTTTCTATACAAAATGGAAACCACTTTTTTTGTCTATGATTTTTCCTGCAATTTTTTACTGTGTTTGGGATAGTGTTTTTGCTAAGATGGGCATTTGGTACTTTAATAGCAAAAAAATTACTGGTTTATTTTTATTTAATTTACCACTAGAGGAAGTGCTTTTTTTCTTTGTTATACCTTATTGTTGTGTTTTTATTTACGCATGTGTTCGGAGTTATTTGCCAAAATTGCAATCAAATAAAACTACCGACGGCATTATTTTTATTATTGGGATATTGGCATTTTTTGTTGGGTTGTTAAACTATAAACTTTGGTACACCGCTACCACCGGTATTTTTTTAGGAGTATTTATTGGTTTGTTTTATATTTTTAGAAAGCGCATAACTTATTTTAATAGTAACGCGTTTTTAGTTTCATACATCATTATCCAAATTCCTTTTTTAATTGTAAATGGTTTTCTTACATCTATACCTGTAATAACTTACAATGATGCAGAAAACCTTGCTACAAGAATTTATACCATACCGGTTGAAGATACCTTTTATGGTATGTTGCACATCATGATGGTTATTGTGGGTTACGAAAAATTTAGTCTTGCATCGGAAGATTCAGCAGTCTAACGCCAAGATCACTAATAACCTTTGTGTCCTTTGTGATATACTTTGTGCCCTTTGCGGTTAAAAGAGTGCAACAAAAATCTTTATATTTGCAACCATGGCAAATGAAGCAAACAATTTCGCAGAAATAATCTCCCATTGTAAAGAATACGGTTATATTTTTCAAAGCAGTGAGCTATACGATGGCCTCGCAGCAGTATACGATTACGGACAAATGGGCGCTCAACTCAAAAAAAATATTCGTGATGCTTGGTGGAAAAGTATGACGCAATTGAACGATAATATTGTAGGTATTGATGCAGCTATTTTTATGCACCCAACCGTTTGGAAAGCAAGTGGTCACGTAGATAGTTTTAGCGATCCCATGATTGATAATAAAGACAGCAACAAACGTTACAGGGTAGATCATTTAATAGAGGGTTTTGCAGAGGAACAGAGAGCAGCTGACAATGGGCAGTTGGCAGATGAAGTACTTGCAAAAATGGATGCTTTGATTTCGGTAAGTGATTATGCAGGTTTAAAAACTTTGATAGAAGACAATAAAATAAAATGTGGTGTAAGTAAAACCTGTAATTGGACGGAGATACGAGAGTTTAATTTAATGTTCAACACTAAAATTGGTGCATTAGCTGGAGAAGCTGATACCATTTATCTCCGCCCGGAGACTGCTCAAGGTATTTTTGTAAACTTTTTAAATGTGCAAAAAAGTGGAAGGATGAAAATTCCTTTTGGGATAGCACAAACTGGTAAGGCTTTTAGAAACGAAATAGTAGCACGCCAGTTTATTTTTCGTATGAGAGAATTTGAACAAATGGAAATGCAATTTTTTGTGCGCCCTGGCACACAGAAAGAATGGTATAATAATTGGAAAGAAGTGCGTAAAAATTGGTTGGTAAGTATTGGAATTCCTTCGGAAAAATTGCGTTTTCACGACCATGTGAAATTAGCGCACTATGCAGACGCTGCATTGGATATTGAATTTGAATTTCCCTTTGGTTGGAAAGAACTAGAAGGCATACATAGCCGTACAGATTTTGATCTTACACAACATGCAACTTTTAGTAAAAAGAAAATACAATATTTCGATAATGATTTAAACGAAGAAGGAAAGGCTTACGGAAATTATACACCTTTTGTAATAGAAACTTCTATTGGTTTGGATCGTTTGTTTCTTACCATAATGAGCCTTGCCTACCAAAATGAAAAATGGATTAAAGAAGATGGAACAGAGGATGGTCGTGTTGTTTTAAAAATCCCTAATAAACTTGCGCCTGTAAAATTGGCTATACTTCCATTGCTTAAAAAAGACGGCTTGCCAGAAATAGCAAGAGAATTAATGGATAGTTGCAAGGAAAGTTTCCACTGTTTTTACGAAGAAAAAGATGCGATAGGAAAACGCTACCGCCGCATGGATGCAGTAGGGACGCCCTTCTGCGTAACCATAGATCACCAAACAAAAGAAGATAATACGGTAACAATACGTTACCGTGATGATATGAGGCAAGAGCGTATGGCAATTGCAGATGTAAAGGATTTGGTGGAGAGGTTGATAAAATAGATTTTATTTTTTTAATATA
>JANMFB010000106.1:0-1931 GCA_031377605.1 Ferruginibacter sp. | reverse complement strand
GATTGGAAGATTGGAGATCTTCAAAGATCTTAAAATGACGCATAAGGAATACATTTTTTTTGGTTGTAAATATGAGAGATAGACGAACTGCACTAGCGCGTGCGAACGGTACTCCAGTCATTTTTAGACCCCTCATTATTGTCGCTGTCGTTCTGTTACACACATCCTTCGTTCATCATACGTGGACGTTTTGCTAATATCGCTAATTATTTCTACATTCGCTCTTTTCAAGTTATTGCATACAGATCGTTTATAATTCAATTATTTGACACAATCCTAATAAATCATATAAATTATAAAAAATAAGATATTAGGATATAATTATTAAAAAAATTATAAACTTTTAATTTATATATTTTACATAAATATATTATTTAGATACATTTAATAAAAATTTAAAATAATATTTAAATTAGTAAATTAAAACTAATATTAAAAAATCAATTCTGATTGAATACTCAATTATTTAGCCAAAAAAATGATAAATAATAAAGTTAAATTTCAACATGCCTCTATATTTTAGTAAATTGCAACACAAAATGATTAAATGAAATACTTACGTATCCCTACCCTTGTTGTTTTAGCAACATCAATGCTTTTTTTGCCATCTTGTCATACACCAAAAGATCTTGTTTTTAAAGAATATAAGAACCTTCAAATGGGTAATTTGAGTTTTGCAGGGGCTGCACTTTCTTTGGATTTAGTTTATTACAATCCCAATAATTTTAGTTTACAACTTAACAGAACCGATTTGGACATTTACATTGACAGTACTTTTTTAGGTCACTCATCCCAAAATGTTCAGATTACTGTTCCAAAAAGAGACAATTTTACACTACCGCTAAAAGTAGATCTTGATGTAAAGAATCTTTTAAAAAATGGTATGACCGGCATTTCCTCCTATTTCAATAAAGATGTAAACGTTCGCTTTGTTGGATCTATAAAATTGGGGAAAGCAGGAGTTTATAAAAGTTTTAAAGTGGATTATACGAGTGTTCAAAATTTATCCAAATTATTATAATAGAACTTTAAGAATTAGATAATTGAACAAAAAGTAAAATTTAATTCATTTTTTTAAAGGCTTATAATCAGAGAGTTCCTTACATGTAGATTCAAAATATTTTCATTTTACTAGTTTGGTCTAAAATAAATTTGTTCACGAGATTTTCTCCCACTACTTTTGCAACAGAAAATAAATGAATACAATCCAACAACATCATCATCATACCCATACTTGCCCTCAGGCTAGGTGTTAATGATGTATGTAAAACAATATTTCAAAACCCCGTCTGAGTAAGACGGGGTTTTTGCTTTCTGCAACTTTCCTCTCTCCTGCTCAGCCCAAACAAAACAAATGACAACATTAAAAATTGCTGTACAAAAAAGCGGCAGATTAAGCGAAAAATCGCTCGAATTGTTAAAAAACTGCGGTATAAAGCTATCCAACGGAGATAGGAAGCTAAAAACAACGGCCGAGAATTTTCCTATTGAAATATTATTTCTAAGAGACGACGATATACCACAATATGTAGAACAAGGGGTAGCAGATGTTGGTATTTTGGGCGAAAATGAAGTGTGGGAAAAAGGAAAAGATGTATTGGAGATAGAAAATTTAGGCTTTGCAGGCTGTAAATTATCGCTTGCAATACCAAAAGACGAAGTGTATAATGGCATTAGTTACTTTAACAACAAGAAAATTGCTACTAGCTACCCAAAAATATTAAAACGGTTTTGTGATGAGCAAAACATCACAGTGGAGATAGAAGAAATAGGCGGCAGCGTGGAGATTGCCCCTGGCATTGGTCTGGCAGATGGAATTTTCGATATTGTAAGTAGTGGAAGTACATTGCTGATGAACGGGCTCAAAGAAGTTGAAATAGTGAAAACAAGTAAAGCCGTACTTATATCAAACAATAATTTATCAGCAGAAA
>JANMFB010000088.1:0-1585 GCA_031377605.1 Ferruginibacter sp. | reverse complement strand
TGAGTGATTTCTTTTTTATATCTGCTGAAGAATGAATCGCAATAGGTGAAATATCATTTACATACAAAACAAACTGTTTCCATTTTGGTTGATCAAGGTATAAATCCTTACGGATATTCTCCATCGTTTTCTTATCTCCCGTTTGCCCAAGTATAAGCCTAGCAGGATCTCCAAAGCCTTGAAACATTACAAACACCAATGCTATAACTCCAGGGAGAACAAGTAGGCTGTATAGTATTTTTTTTCTCACATTTGTTAATTCAAGATTATTTCAAAGCACTCCCAAACCCTGTCCAGCTCCATTTCTCTTGCACTAGTGGCCCATTCATCAAATATAAAGTAGGATTTACCCTTGCCACAGTTTTCATCACTGTAGCATCGCAACTCAAAAATTGTAAACCATTCATTTTATCTTTTAATAAGCTTGATTTACTCAAGTAAGTTTTTACTTTATCAATTTGAGATGAAACAATGTATAATTTTTTCCCCGCTTTCAAAGTTTCGTTGATAAATTCAGCATCCCCATTCCAATTTTTTGGATAACCTTCTAAATCTTTAATATATAATAAATAATATGTCCCTTTGGTATTTAAAATAGCTTCTGTACTATCTGTTCCACTTTCTGTTGTAAGTGAATAATCATTTATGATTGGAATGTTATTACTGCCTTTCGATATCAACGTTTGCTTTCTATCAACAAATTTCCAGGTACTATCTGGGCTTTCTTTGAAGTCTTTTTGTACCCCTGCTTTTTCATAGGTGAAAAGATATTCAAATTTGTCTTGTATAGCATTAGAAGGCATTTTACGTAGTTCTATGATATTGTTGCCTGGCTTATAAGGAAGACAATCTACCAAGGGTAAATTTCTTAATACGTACCATTGCAAAAATAAAACGCTAGCACAAGCAAGTGAAATATACAAACCAGACAAAAATGGTTTTGATAACGGTGTTATATATTTCAAATTAAAAAGTAAGAAGACTGAAAACAATAGTAATATAATATCTTTTGTAAATGTCTGTGTAGGCGTAAGTGGAATACAGTCACCAAAACAACCACATGCTCTTATTTTCCCTGTAAATAAAACGTATGAGGTAAGAAATGTAAAAAACACAATAAGCAAAAGTAGAATCACTACAGTGAATTTCTTTTTCCAACCAATAAGCAATGCTAGACCAATAATAACTTCCAACGTAATCATGATAATAGAAAAACTAAGCGCATAAGCATCAAAAGATTTCATTAGACCTGGCATAAATCCACTATTACTCCATGCTTCAAAAAATTCTTGCATTTTAAAGGCAAGCCCTTTGGGATCTATTGCTTTTACCAAGCCAGAAAAAATAAACAAGGCACCCGTAACAAATCTTACTATAGTTACAACAAATTTCATCTTTAATGTTTTTCTTCTTTAATTAATATCAATGCAAAAATTGCATAATTTAAAATGTCAAAAAAATTTGCATCCATACCTTCACTCACCAATGTAGCGCCATCATTTGCAATAATTTGTTTGATTCGCAATATTTTTGCTAAAATTAAATCTACAAAACTTACTTGGCTCATTTCCCTCCATGCTTCTCC
>JANMFB010000012.1:0-2893 GCA_031377605.1 Ferruginibacter sp. | reverse complement strand
ATGGTTTGCGAAAACTGTGGAAGAATATTGGTAGATGCTGAATTAAATGAAGCAGTAGAAGTAAATTAAGATAACAAGAAATTAAATAGGGATTGTCTCAAAAAACAAAGTGTAAGCTTTAATTTTTGAGGCAATTTTTTTTGCTCATAATTCAATTTTTATTCCTAATTTCAAAAAAAACTAAATCCATCATGACAGATAACAACACAAATGATAGCCTAGATTCTTACAATGTTCCTACAGATGTATTGCCAAAGAATTTAAATATTCTCACAATCCTCACCTTTATAGGATGTGGTATTTTGGGACTTTTTACTTTACTAACTCCTGTAATTTTGAATTTTACTACAAAAATTATGGATAAAGCGTTAACCGGAGGCACTGAACTTTCTCCTGAGAAAATGAAAGATTTAGATAAGAGTAGGCAGCTTATAGAGTTACAGCAAGCAAATATGATTCCAATAGTTGCTACAGGTCTCATAGGGATAGCAATGTGTTTAGTTGGCGCAATAATGATGCGTAAACTAAAGAAAGATGGCTTTTGGTATTATGTAGGTGGGCAAGTATTACCAATAGTTGCCAGCGTAGCTTTAATGGGAATGGCTCAATTTACAAGCCCCTGGAGTTATGTAGGTTTACTTATTCCTGTTATATTTATTTACTTATACCATACCCAACGAAAATTTCTAACAAAATAATTTGCACAAACAATCCTCGAAAAATTCGAGGCTCTTTTAAATAATTTGTGAGGCAAATAAGGCTTAAAGTTTTATAAAACAATACCAAGAAGGTTTACGAAACCCTCTTGGTATTAAAAAAATTATATCTAAGAAACGAAACGTTCCTTTATCTTTCTGCTCAGATCAGTTTCTATCATTTTATTTGCAATACGAATCATATTCTTAAATGCCTCGCCACTACTTATTCCATGCCCTATAATTACAGGCTTATCTACACCTAGCACAGGAACACCACCATAGCTTTCAAAATTAAAACGCTCAAAATGCTCATCTTCAATATTGCGACGCTTCACAATATCGTAAACACTTTCCGCCATTTTTAAAATAACATTTCCAGTAAACCCCTCGCACACCATCACATCAGCCTTATCTACTAAAATATCTCTGCCTTCTATATTGCCAATAAAATTTATATACTTATTTTCTTTTAGCAGAGGAAAAGTTGCTTGTGCTAGTATATTACCCTTTCCTTCTTCTTCTCCCAGATTTACCAAACCAACTTTAGGATTTTCAATTTTTAGTACATGCTCTGCAAATAATGACCCAAGCACAGCAAACTGAGATAGATTCTCCGGCTTGCAATCCGCATTCAATCCTACATCTACTAATAAACCTAAAGAACCATTTTCCCTTGGCATATATGCACCAATAGTAGGACGCAAAACTCCTTCAATTTTCTTTATGCTAAACAATGCACCTACCATCATAGCGCCTGTATTTCCTGCACTTATAAAAGCATCTATATTATCTGTAACCAATAATTGAAACCCCACTGCTATTGAACTTTGTGGCTTTTCTTTAATCGCTTTTGTAGGATGCTCGTGCATTTCAATAACTTGGGGAGCATGTACAATGGTATATTTTTCTCTAGGCAAAGGATTTGCCAAAAGCTCTCGATTTATTTTTTCTTCATCGCCAATAAGTACAAGTTGTGTATCTGTATTATTTTCTTCTAAATAAATAGCTGCACCTTTTACTGCTTCTAGTGGAGCAAAATCACCGCCCATCATATCTAGCCCAATTGTTATCATTGCGAGAAAGTTTTAAAATGATACCGAAGTTAAATTTTATTTATACAAAAGTAGCCATCTACAATTGCTTCGTATTATAAACTAGTTAACACTAAAAATTCCAAAGTTTGTCTTGCAATTAAACAAAACACACTTTGGAATAAAATATTTTTTTAAGAAGATATTATACTGCTCTTAATGGTGCTTTTTCAGACACTAACTTTCCTTTATAGAACAATTTCCCTTCACTTACATGTGCACGATGACGTACATGCGTTTCGCCTGTAGTGCTATCTACGCTCAATGTTGAAGCTACTGCTTTATAATGTGTTCTTCTTTTTGCACTTCTTTGCTGACTATGGCGCCTTTTTGGATTTGGCATGACTGTTTATTTTTAGTATTTAATTATTTATTGTTGTTTAATAACTCTTTGTAATGACCTCAATTATCTTTAAATTTTTCTAACCCTTTCCAAATAGTATTTTCTGTTTGGATATTGCTAATAGCATTCATTTCTTCTAACTTTTTCAGAACATCTTTGTTACAAAGTGATTCTCCATTCAAATCGTCTCCACATACATTTTGTGTAGGTATACTTAGAATGACAAATTCGTATAACCAGCTACTTACATCTAAAGTACTTTCTGAACGAGCAATGTAAAAAATATCTGGATCCTCTTCCTGTTCGTTCATTTCCTCGGGGTTTGTAGCAAGTTTTACTACCATATTAAACTCATCCCAAAGATTCGCATCCAATACATTCCCACATCTATCACAATTGACTTCTGCTTTCCCCCCTGTTATAAATTTGAGGATCATAAAACCATTGTTCTTATCCAACATCAGTTTTACAGTAGCTTGAATCTCATTCTGATTTATAGAGCCTCTTTCTTTAAAAAAGCTATCCTCCAAAATATACTCAAATTCATGATCACCTTGCTTGAGACCTACAAAAGCTATTTCATACTCACGCTTGGTGTTCATTACTCACGTTTTAAAGGAGTGCAAATGTACGACATTTTTTCAAGTTTTATTGCTAATTGTGCATTATAGTTAAGAAAAAGACTCAAATTTGGCTTTGTATGATGGGAAATAAAAATGTACTATTAAAAAAAAGCTGGCTTTGCGTAGGAATTCTATCCC
>JANMFB010000001.1:0-3049 GCA_031377605.1 Ferruginibacter sp. | reverse complement strand
CCTTCATGGTGTACAGTTATTCTAATGGGAATATGTGGTTTGTATGGTTTAGGTTCTAAAGCATTCCAACTGCTGCGAGGCTCAATATTTTTTGCACTAAATTTTGTAATGGTTTTTGTATTACTGCATCCACAAAATATAAGTGTAAAAAATAGGATTAATGAGAAGGAGATTTTTATTTTTTTTATCATTAGCAGCATAGGGTGTTTTCCATAATGTAAGTTAGCCCATTTTGAAAATAAAAATTATCTAAAAATAAAAAAGGGTTGCCAGCTTTAAAAAAGCCAACAACCCAAATATAATTGTCTTGTATCTAAAATCTCCAGTCTAAATACTCATTACTAGATATTCAATACTAATGCGCCCCATGGCATGCCTTGTATTTCTTCCCACTTCCACAAGGGCAAGCATCGTTGCGTCCAATTTTTGGCTCTACACGAATGGGTTCTTGTTTTACGGCTTCTCCACCACTAGGGTCGTAGTAATCCTTTTCGTTGGCAGCATAATCTTCGCCGGCTGCATCTATTTGCGCTTTGTTCATATTCATGTTGCGCATATCGGTTTTCTGCTCTTTACCTTCTTTTATTTGCCCAGCATTCGTTTGCTCCATTGGTATTCCTGCATGGCAAAGGAAACTTACAATATCTTTATTTACCTTATCATCCATCTGTTTGAATGCAGCAAACGCTTCAATCTTATAAATTACCAGTGGATCTTTTTGTTCGTAACCTGCGGTTTGTACACTTTGGCGAAGGTCATCCATAGAACGAAGATGCTCTTTCCAAGCTTCGTCTATAGTGGCTAAGGTGATGCTTCGCTCCAGTGCATTTCCTAGTTCTGCGCCTTTTGAATCTAAAAATTTATCCAGATTTGCCAATGCTTGTATTCCTTTTTTACCATCTGTAAAAGGTACAGCTACATTTTCTATATGATTGCCTTGCTCTTTGCGGATATTGCTAATAATAGGTAATGTTTGGACCGCTAAAGCTTCCTTCTTTTTACTATAATTAGCTATTGCTTCTTGGTACAATTTTTCTGTAAGTACTTGCGTATTTGTTTTTTCTAATTCTTCTCTAGTAATAGAAGTTTCCATGCTAAAATTACTGATAGCTCCAAGTTGCAATGTTTCTATATCAATGGTTTCTTTTGTATCGTTTATGATATTACTTGCCACTGAGTAAAAAGAATTATCCAAATCCAAAGCCAATCTTTCTCCAAACAATGCATGATTTCTTTTACCATAAACAACATTCCTTTGCTTATTCATTACATCATCATACTCAAGTAAACGTTTACGAGTACCAAAGTTATTTTCCTCAACTTTTTTCTGCGCACGCTCTATACTTTTTGTAATCATGCTGTGCTGAATTACTTCACCTTCTTTATACCCCATTCTATCCATGAGCCCTGCGATTCTTTCACTACCAAACATCCGCATCAAATTATCTTCGAGTGATACAAAGAATATTGATGATCCGGGATCTCCCTGACGACCTGCACGACCACGCAACTGCCTATCTACCCTACGACTTTCGTGGCGCTCAGTACCTATTATTGCAAGCCCACCAGCTTCTTTAACGCCCGGTCCAAGTTTTATATCTGTACCTCTACCCGCCATGTTTGTTGCAATAGTAACGGCACCAGCAAAACCCGCTTCGGCTACTACCTGAGCTTCACGGCTGTGTTGTTTTGCATTTAATACATTGTGAGGAATATTTTTTTGTTTCATCATTCTACTCATAAGCTCACTTACATCTACCGATGTTGTACCTACGAGTGTTGGCCTACCAGCTGCACGATTTTTTTCTACTTCTTCTATCACTGCACCATATTTTTCTCTCACCGTTTTGTACACAAAATCTTCTCCATCTATTCTTATTGCTTTTACATTGGTAGGAATGGTTACCACATCTAATTTGTAAATGCTCCACAACTCTGCTGCCTCTGTTTCCGCAGTACCCGTCATACCTGCAAGCTTGTGGTACATTCTAAAGTAATTTTGTAAAGTAACAGTAGCATATGTTTGCGTAGATGCTTCAATCTTTACATTTTCTTTTGCTTCTAATGCCTGATGCAAACCATCGGAGTATCTTCTGCCTTCCATGATACGCCCTGTTTGCTCATCTACAATTTTTACTTCATCTTCTATTACGATGTATTCTTTTTCTTTGTCAAATAATGTATAGGCTTTTAGCAATTGCTGAATCGTATGAATACGTTCAGACTTCATGCTATATTCCGTCATCAAATTATCTTTGCGTTGCAGTTTTTCTTCTGCCGTTAAATCTGTTTTATCTATATCGGCAATTTTTGTAGAAATATCTGGCAATACAAAAAACTCAGGATCTTCACCGCTCCTGGTTATCAAATTCAAACCACTCTCTGTTAGTTCTACTTGGTTGTTTTTTTCATCAATGCTGAAATACAACTCCTCATCTACTTTTGGCATTTGTTTTTGCTGGTCTGCTAAATAGTAGTTTTCACTTTTTTGTAATTTCACCCTGTTGCCAGGCTCACTTAAATATTTTATCAATGCCCCATTCTTTGGCAAACCACGGAATGCACGCATCAACGCTAATCCACCATCTTTTGGGTCATCATTTCCTTCTGCTATTTTTTTCTTAGCTTCTATTAAGAAACTGTTTACTGCTTTACGTTGAGCCTCTACAAGTTTTTCAATACGAGGTTTAAGGTCGAAAAATAATTGGGTATTATCACTGTGCCCAACTGGTCCGGAAATAATCAATGGAGTACGAGCATCATCAATCAATACACTATCTACCTCATCTACCATGGCATAATGGTGTTTTCTTTGTACCATCTCATCGGGGCTATGTACCATATTATCTCTTAGGTAATCAAAACCAAATTCGTTGTTGGTGCCATAAGTTATATCAGCATTGTAAGCTTTTCTTCGAGCATCGCTATTAGGTTCATGTTTGTCAATACAGTCTACTCGCAAGCCAAGCCATTCAAATATTGGCCCGTTCCATTCGCTATCTCTTTTTGCTAAGTAATCATTCACTGTTACAATATGAACACCTTCTCC
>JANMFB010000403.1:0-5696 GCA_031377605.1 Ferruginibacter sp. | reverse complement strand
GTAAGTAACTTTACAGGCCCTGTAGACTTCCCTTACACAACTTGTGACAATGGTACACCACAGGCATGTGCTTCTGCTACGTTGCATATTTTGGTAAAACCAATTGAAGCTGTTACAAATCCTGATTTTAATACAACATTTGTAAATGTAGCTGTACCAGGTAATGTAAATACAAATGATATAGTTCCTGCAGGTACAACTTATGGTACAAGCCCAACCTTGTTATCAAGTCCATCAGGAAGTGTGGCTACACTTACCATGAATAGCAATGGAACTTATAGCTTTACTGGTAATACTGTTGGAGTTTATACTTACGATGTTCCGGTATGTGTTCCTGGTCAAATTGCACCATGTCCACCAACTAAACTTGTTATAACAGTGCTTGGTGCTAACAGTAATACAAATGCACCTGTTGCAAATGTAGATATTGCAACTACTAATTTTAATACGCCTGTTACTTTAAATACCCTAGTAAACGATGCTGCTGGTAATCCAACTAATAGCTTGGTACCTTCTACTGTTACGGTTACAGTTGCTCCACTAAACGGAACAACATCTGTTAACCCTGTAAATGGTAATATTACTTACACGCCAAATGCAGGTTTTGTAGGTGCAGATACACTTAGATATCAAGTATGTGATAACCAATCACCTGCTAAATGTGCTACTGCTTTACAAATAATTACAGTAAAATCTTTAGGTACTATTACCAATACTACCACTGCGGCAGATGATTACAAAATAACTCAAATAAACACTGCTACTACAGGTAATGTGAAAACAAATGATAGTGATGCTGAAGGAAATACACAAACTGTAACTACACAGACAACAACAATTGTAGGAAAAGGTACTTTGGTTTTAGCTGCGGATGGAAGTTACACATTTACTCCTGTAAGTAACTTTACAGGCCCTGTAGACTTCCCTTACACAACTTGTGACAATGGTACACCACAGGCATGTGCTTCTGCTACGTTGCATATTTTGGTAAAACCAATTGGAGACTTACCTGATCTTACTCCATCTATTTTTAACGATGGAACAACTTTAGTACGAAATACTAGCAGAGATAACGTAATTAGAATATTCAACATTGGATCTGGTCCAACTACTGCAGCATTTACTTTTACAATACCTAAGATGCTACCTGCTTTTGAAATTACAATAAACCCAACAGAAACTACTATGAATGTTTTTGGAGGCCTTGCGGTTGACAACAGTAGTTTTATAATTACTGAACAGGCATCGAGGTATGTAATTACTTCTAAACCAGGTGTAACAATACCTTCAGGAGGTTCTATATCAATAGGTTTAAAAGTAAAATCTGTAGGTATCATTAATTCCACCGGTAATTTAAGCGTGCAAATTGTTTTTGGAACAGGCGGCGGAGAAACACCATTTAATAATAATTTCGATAACAATACCTATTCTATTAACTAGTAAAAACGCAACTAAAATCTAAAAAGAAAATCATGAAAAATTTAAAAAAAATCAAGTCGCTAGTCATCGTGGTTAGCTTGAGTTTAATTTGTTCTTTGTCTTTTGCTCAAAACGATGCAGACCCAGCAATAACTTCATTTAGTTTTGCATTATCGCCCGTAACTCTAGGCTCTAATACAACTTTGACCTTAAGCTTTCTGAACAATGGTTTTACGTCATCTATTGCTGCAGGCTCATTTGGAATTAACATTTCTTTACCTACAAGTCTGGAATATGTTGCTTTTCCTCAAACAACAGCGGCAATATCAGGATCATTCGCTAGTAAATTTAATTTTACTTACAATGCAGCGACCAACAATTTTTTTGGAATTAGTAATGCAGCAATAGCACCTGGTGATGGGGGCGAGATAGTAGTTACGGTAAAAGGTATGATTAGTGTACTTTCAAGAATTTCTACAGCTAATATTCAGCGCCTTAATCCTGCTGCTTATCCAAATGAAAATACTAATAACAACAACTTGACTGCAGCTATGGGTGTAAATCCAGGTGGTCCGTTGCCAATAAGTTTATTAGAGTTTACAGCAGCAAAGCAAAATAAGGTTGTTGATCTTAATTGGCAAACTTCTACAGAGCAAAATAGCAGCCATTTTGATGTTGAATTCAGCAGAGATGGAAGTAAATTTGAAAATATTGGACAAGTAAATGCAGCAGGATTTAGTAATACTGTGAGGAATTATGCTTTAATACATAGTACACCTATAAATGGAGTGAATTATTATCGTCTAAAGCTTGTTGATGCAGATGGATCTTATAAATATAGTGAGGTACGTACTGTAAAATTCAGTAATACCAAAGCTATCAGTATTATGCCAAATCCAACAGCAGATTTAGTTTACATTACATCTAACGAAGGCGGTGTACTCCAGTCAGTTGCATTATACAGCGCAAGTGGTAAGTTATTAAAGTTTGCTAATAATTTTGTACTAGGAAAAAGTATAGATTTAAGTACTTATACTTCTGGTGTCTATATCTTGAAATTGATGGATAAAGAAGGTAATACTGAAGTATTAAAAGTTATTAGGAAATAAAATATATTTTAAAATTTTTCATTAGTTTTTATCAATCAACGAGGTCGGCTCTATTCTGAGCCGACCTTTTTGATTGAAATTTTTCGAATGATTTTTTTTACAAAGAGACGTTTAATTTCTATCTGAAAAGAACATTCCAATAATAGAAAACAATTGTTAATCTAATTGTATTGCTATACCTTACTAATGTTAAAATCTTTAAAAGATAAAGAATTAAACGAAACATATCGTAAATGATTGTTATTTTGCAATAAAAATATTAAAATGAAATTAGTTTTACTCTTTGCCGCTTCTTTTTCAACACTATTTGCTGCTGCACAACCAAAAGTTGTTACCCAAGCAATAATTACCACAAGTACTAACATCATTGCACCAGATGATGACGAGGATGTGAGCCAAATACAGCCACAAGGAGGTGGTTTTAACTTTAGAACCATGTTGGATGGTGAAACAAAAAGTACTACATATGTAAAAGACGATCTGGTAAAAACAGAATATAAGTCTGAGGTATTAAAAGGTGCAATGTATAGAGACAATACCAAAAAAATTACAACTACAATCACAGAAAGCTTTGGAAATAAAACAGGATTTTATACATCTGATGATGACGAAGTAGAAATGAAAAAAAGAATGGATAGTGCAAGAGAAGCAAGAATGAAGACCGATACAAGTGCTGATAAACCAAAAATGAGAACCTTGGATCCGGCTATAACAGTTGTATATGTTGATGAATCAAAAAAAATAGCTGGATATAATTGTAAAAAAGCTATGCTCGTAGTTGATAGATTTGTAAGAAAAGATACCACAGTAGTTTGGTATAATCCAGAAATAAAATTCAACAACGTTTCATCAACAGGGGGGACAAGTGGCTTTGGTATGTTTGCAAACATGATGGGTGGTGGTACAGTAAGTTTTGATAAAGTTGACGGCTTTGTAATGCAATATGAGCGCAAAATGCCTCGTGGTCGTGTAATGGAAGTAAAGGTTACAAAAATAGTAACCGATAAGGAAATAGCTGCAAATGAATTTACGCCTCCAAAAGATGTTGAAATAAAAAGTATGAAAGAAATGACCCAAGGAGGTGGCTTTAGGATGATGATGGGTGGAGGAAGACCTCAATAAATTTATGAAATGTATTTGAGTAAAGCAGTGTAGAAATACGCTGCTTTTTTATATTTAAGAAAAACTTGAAAAAATTATGATTCAAGCTTTTTAAACTGTGTGACAACTTAAATGCTATTTTTAAATAGCAAAATAAAGATGGAATTCTTCATTTCAAATAATTTGTTATCATTTTTCCTAATCGTGAATACTCATAATTAAGTATTGATTTTTAAATGAATCTAATTAAAGTAGTGCGTACATTTACGAATTTTAGTTGCGTATTTTATCTTAACTAAAATAAGACTTCTACTTATTTCACTGTATTTACGCTAGTTCAATAAAATAGAAGATTTGCTCTTTTCCAAATGATATTAAAAAAGCACCTTTGTCTTGAAATAATGAAAAGTATTTTACAAAACCTAATGCTTGATTTTTTTCATTTTACTTTAATAATCCAAAAACCGGTTGAAAAACCAAAAACCAATTCCTAGCTTATGCCATAAAAAGCGATGATAGCTAAAAACAGAATCGATATCGATGAAAAAACCAAGAAAGCAAAAAAAACCAACAAGCCGCTTAACAGTTCGAGATCTGAAAAACTCGAATCACTAAAACCCAGAAAGAGATTTGCTGACACAAAACACCAGACTTTAAAATCTCCCTGAAAAACCAAAAAGTGTGTTTCCTGTTGGTTTGTAAAATGCTACTTCCGCAATATCCTGCTTCAGCAGACTTTTGCGGAAGTTTTTTGTTTTAGAACTATCCAATATTAAAAGCTATTTTGAAAATTCTTTTGCTAAAGAATAAACAAGACTAATAAAACTAATTATTAATTATTGTTAGTTGCTTTATAGTTTTTCTTTTCGCATTTGTACTAATAGTTAATATAATGTAATTTTATAAATGTTAACTTCTGTTCAAGATTTTCATCATTGCCCAAAAAGAATTATTTCTTTAGTTCCTTCAATAACCGAGCTATTATCATATTTAGGTTTAGGTATTGAAACCATTGCCATTACTAAATTTTGTGTTCATCCTGAAGAATGGCATAAAACAAAAAATAGGATTGGAGGCACAAAAAATATTAATATAGATAAGATTAAATCGCTAATTCCCGATTTAATTATTTGTAGTAAAGAAGAAAATGTAAAAGAACAAATAGAAATATTGGCGAATGATTATCCAGTATTTATGACGGATGTTTGTACCTATAAAGATGCATTAGAAATGATTGAAAACATTGGTTGTATTGTGCATAAGCGAACATTAGCTGAAGAACTTGTTTGTAAAATAGAAGCTAACTTTAAGGAAATAAAGTTGCCTTTAGCATCATTGAAAACAGCAGCATACATTATTTGGAAAGAACCTTACATGACTATTGGTGGTGATACTTATATTAATGAAATGATGAGAAAAGCTGGTTTTAAAAATGTGTTTGAAGATAAATTACGGTATCCTGTAATAACTGTAGCCGATTTACAAGCATTGGATCCGAATTTAATTTTGCTATCCTCAGAGCCCTACCCTTTCAGAGATAAACATATTAAAGAATTACACGAATATTTACCAAAAACAATAATAAGGTTAGTGGATGGTGAAATCTTTAGTTGGTATGGAAGTAGAATGTTGTATGCTCCTCATTATTTCTTTTCGTTGCAAAACCAAATCTCCACTATTTGAGAATACTTCTTTTTACGCTTTCAGTTCCTTATTTTTGTAAAAAACTATATCATGAGCAAATACGGATCAGGCGTTTTACACGGAGAAGCATTAAAAGCACTGTATGACGATGCTAAAGACAATCAATTTGCACTCCCTGCAGTAAATACTATTGGCACTAATACTATAAATGCAACTTTAGAAACTGCTGCTAAAGTAAACTCACCCGTTATTATTCAATTTTCTAATGGTGGTGCTCAGTTTATTGCTGGTAAAGGAATGCCTAATGATAAACTACAAGGAAACATATCTGGCGGTATTTCTGGTGCATTGCATATTCACAATGTAGCTAAACATTATGGAGTGCCAGTAGTACTACACACAGATCATGCGTCAAAAAAATGG
>JANMFB010000398.1:0-1875 GCA_031377605.1 Ferruginibacter sp. | reverse complement strand
TGCAAAATCTTTATACACTGTCTTTCTAAAATATCTATTCCCTTCTTGAAATGCTACAATTTCTTTGTATCCGTATTTTTTATTACTAATTGTTACACCTCCAGTTTTTCCAACTAAAATAACTCTTCCAAGGTTTTCTTTGGTTATATCCCCTTCCACATATGATCCATCATTCAACTCTATAAACTCTTTCTTACCTTCTTCTAAAGTATTAAAAGAAGTTTTTTGAAAGTTCGGCAAAGTAGCTAAAGAACCACAACCAAATGACAATACTATTAAAAATAAAAATGCAAAAATATTTCTCATCTATTTATTTTCTTCCTTCGGATAATCATAATTAAACATCCAACTCACCCCAAATTTATCATCCAACATACCAAACCTTGCACCCCAAGATGTATCTTGTAATTCCATGGTTACTTCGCCATCTACACTAAGACTGTCAAATGTTTTGTTTATCGATTCAATGTCATCAAAATTCAATGATAAGCTAATCTGGCTTCCACTTTTTACTTCTTTATCAGGTTGGCAATCGCTTACCATTAACTGCAATTTATCGGCTTCCAACAATGCATGCATAATCCTATCTTTTCCTTCTTCACTTATTGGCATTCCACTTTCTCCAAATGTTTGCGAGTGTACTATTTTAGCACCCAATGCTGTTGCATAAAATAACATTGCCTCGGCAGCATTGCCGTTAAACATTAAGTAAGGAGTTATTGCTTGCATTGATATCTTTTATATTTAGAGCCACAAAACTCTAAAATGGTCTTTATATTTTTAAATATACTTTACTCCTTGCCTTGAAAACAACACCCACCTATTTCCTTTCTTCACCCACACTTCCAATACTTTTAGATGATGAGTAACTTTAGTACCATTCATTGTTGCTGTAATATCTGCTACAAATCGCACATTGGCCATTTTCTCATTTATGCTTACAGTTATACTATCTTCTTTAAAACTTTGATAACTGATATACCCAGTTTCAAAATCTTTGATGATATCTGTTTTTGTTTGCACCCAACCATTACTATGCCCATAACTTAAAGCTTTATCCGTTTGTTGGTTTATAGAAATGGTGTTCTTTTTTACCAACGCCTGGTGAAATTCTTTTACAGTAGTGGTTAATTTTTCTTCGTCTGTTTGTGCAAAACAAAGTAACGAATTACTAAAAATCAATATCGTAAATAACAGCTTCATGGTTTCATTTTTGCCATCAACATCCTCATGGGATGCAATGTTCTTGTAAATGGATTCAATACCAACCCCAAAGATTCCAGTGTTGTAGCACCAAGTAAGGGTTCATCTCCTTCTTCACCATACACAACCGGTGCTGGCCCACCCTCCCCTCCAAATTCAAAATAATCACTACATACTCTTCTTTTTAATACACTTCCATCTGCTAAAGAAAAACTCATTTCTTTGTATGGCTCTATATCTAATTCATCTAAAATTTTACCTGGCACCAAACTATAAACCGCTCCACTATCAACTAAAAAATTAACCTCTGCAGTTTTTTCACTTTTGCGATGTTCATTTACTCTCAATATGGCGTTTGTTATTCCCATAATTAATTGTTTCGGACAGCATTATTCCTACACTCCTCAATAATTGCATCTACTTTTTCTTTCGTTAAATGCTCTCTATAATGTTGCCCTAGCTGCATCATTGGTGCATAACCACAAGCTCCAAGGCATTCTACTGTTTTTAATGTAAACATTTTGTCGGTAGTTGTTTCTCCTACTTTAATGTTTAATTTTTCTTTTATATAATCTGTAATGTTATCGCTACCACTTATCATACATGGCCCTGTATGACATACTTCAAACACATATTTACCTACAGGCTTTAAATTATACATGCTGTAAAAAC
>JANMFB010000365.1:0-24865 GCA_031377605.1 Ferruginibacter sp. | reverse complement strand
ATTTTTACTTCCATCGGTTGAATTATTATCTACTACCAAAATTTCTGCATCAATATTTGCAACAGCTTTCATTAACGAAAGCAAACAATGCTCAAGGAAATATTTTACGTTATAGTTTACAATAATAATAGACAGTTGCATACAGCACGAATTAAGGATATTTATTTGGATTTACAAATTAATTTCACACAACGTAACGGCGATAACAAAGCGCACAACGAAAAGAAATTATATTCTTCATGTGACGTTATTTTCTCTTTTAAGCTAACCTTTATTTTGTGCCGTTGTATTATTTGTCGGGTTGTGTGAAACTCCGCAGTGTGAAAAAATTTATCTTTGTTGTATGTTAAAATCAATTCTTATAGAAGCAACAAAAGCAGGTGCTGCACAAATGCAACATTATTTCAATAGCAATTTAAAAATTTCTAGTAAAGATGGTTTAAATGATTTGGTTACAGAGGCTGACCATGCATCGGAAAAGGCAATTTTTGAAGTAATACAAAAAAACTATCCCGATCATTTTATACTTGGCGAAGAAACAGGCGAAATAAAAACCGATAGTGAAATAAAATGGATAGTGGATCCTATTGACGGAACTATCAATTACGCCAATGGAATTCCTATTTGCTGTGTAAGTATTGGTATAGAAAAACAGGGGAAAATGATATTAGGTGCCGTGTACAATCCATTTATGAATGAATTTTTTTTAGCAGAAAAAGGAAAGGGTGCCACATTAAACGATAAAACAATTACGGTAAGTAATAAAACAAATGTAGCAAAAAGTTGTTTAGTTACGGGTTTTCCTTACACTTACTTAGATTCGCCCAATGGACCATTGCAAGTTTTTGAAAAATTAATAAGAAAAGCAGTGCCAGTTCGTAGGCTAGGTAGTGCCGCTATTGATTTGTGTTGGGTGGCTGCAGGAAGGTTTGATGGTTTTTACGAGCACAAATTACAGGCCTGGGATGCAGCAGCAGGATTCTTAATGGTACAAGAAGCGGGTGGTATTGTAACAGATTTTATGGGTAGCGAATACTCTGTTTATCAGCCACATATTTTAGCTACCAATGGAAACATTCATCAGGAATTAAGAGGGATAATAAATGGAAGTGAATTAGCGTAAGCGTTTTTTGCTTTATATCTTTGCAAAATAATTTTTTATTTATAAACATTTATGGAACAACGTACAGAAATATCATCGCTTGGCGAGTTTGGTTTAATAGATTACTTAACCCAAAACAATGAAACAAGAAACGCAACTACTATATTAAGTGTGGGAGATGATGCGGCAATTATTGACAATTTTGGTAAGCAAACAGTTGTAAGTACTGATTTATTATTGGAAGGTGTGCATTTCGATTTTTCTTATACACCATTAAAACACCTTGGCTACAAAGCTGTGGTTGTAAACCTTAGCGATATTTATGCTATGAATGCCATACCTACACAAATTGTATTAAGTATTGGTTTTAGCAATCGTTTTTCATTAGAGACATTGAATGAGTTTTATGAAGGAGTATATGCCGCTTGCGAAAAATACGATGTGGATTTGGTTGGAGGCGATACCACAACATCGCTGAAAGGCTTTGTTATAAGCATTACCGCCATAGGCGAAGTAGCTCCTGATAAATATGTAAAAAGAAGTACAGCCCAAAGTGGCGATTTAATTTGTGTAAGTGGCGAACTTGGAGGAGCTTTTCTAGGTCTTACCTTATTGGAAAGAGAAAAAAAGATATTTGAAGAAACTGGTGCACAACCTGATTTGGAGGGTCAGTCTTATATAGTTGGTCGTTTGCTAAAACCGGAAGCAAGAAAAGATATTATAGAAGACTTAGCAGCGGAGAATATTATACCTACAAGCATGATAGACATAAGCGATGGACTAAGTAGTGAGCTGATGCACATCTGCACGCAAAGCAAACTCGGTTGTGTGTTGTACGAAGACAAGCTGCCTTTTGCAGATGAAATGAAAAACTTTGCATATAAATTACTCATGGACCCTACCGCCTGTGCACTAAGTGGTGGCGAAGATTATGAATTGCTTTTTACTGTGGCACAAACAGATTACGAAAAAATAAAACTAAATCCCTCTGTTAGCATTATTGGATATATGACCGACGAAGGTGAAGGAAAGAACATCATAACTAGAGGCGGTAATAAACATGCTTTGGTAGCGCAAGGTTGGAATCATTTGGAGAAGAAGTAATTTAAACATTCTCTTTAGCATTTCAATGATTCGTTAACTTTCAATTTTGTCTTCATTACATTACCTTCATCACTGTTATGAATAAACATTTCTTTTTTGTTTTTATTATTTCTAGTATTTTTTTATGCTCCTGCGCCCCCACAAAAAATTATAACCCCTCAAAAAAATATCCTGCGGCTGCGCTGCAAGCAGATTTTGTAAAACTTAGGCAAATATTAGAAGCCAAACATCCATCCTTATATTGGTACACACCTAAAGAAAAAATGAATGCCTATTTTGATAGATATTATAATGTAATTAAGGATAGCATGACGGAGCAGCAGTTTGCTTGGCTTGCAGTAGCTCCATTGATAAATAAAATACACTGTGGCCATACCAGTATGAGCCTGAGCAAAAGTTACAACAAGTGGATAAAAAATAAAGTACTTCCTTCATTCCCTTTATACTTAAAAATATTAAACGATTCCTTAGCTGTTTATGGAAACTTAAATACAAAGGCAAATACTGCTATAAAAAAAGGCACCATAATAACTTCAATTAACGGCATACCAAATAAAACGCTCATAAAATATATGCTAGAATTTTTACCTGAAGACGGTTATGCAAACAATGTAAGTTATATGCGCCTTAGCGGAAACTTTCCTGCATACCATCGCAATATCTTTGGTCTTAGTAAAACTTATAACATAACATACTTAGATAAACTAGGTATTGAGCAAAAAACAACTATACCATTATTTGCGCCTGTAAGATACTACCAAAAAGGAAATTCCCGTTGATAAGATAGATAGTATTAAAACAACAAACATTGTTAAGGCTAAAAAAATAAAAATATCCAGATCAGAAAGACTAAAACAAATTCGCTCCTTAGTAATTGACAGTACAAAAACTTTTGCCATACTAGAAATAACCTCTTTTTCCGAAGGCCATTTGAGAACTTTTTTTCGGAGGTCGTTCAAACAATTACGCAAACAAAATATACAAAACTTAATTATAGATATTAGAGGCAACGGTGGTGGTAGAGTAGGTATGAGTACGTTGTTATCAAAATATATTTCAAAACTTCCGTTTAAAGTAGCAGACACTGTTTCTACACAAAGTAAAGGGCTTGGTAGTTTTAGAAAATATATAAGCGGCGGTATTTTCAACGATGTTCAAATGGCCTTTATGGCTGGCAAAAAGAAAGATGGATTATTCCACATTAAAAGACTAGAGCATCATATTTACCAGCCAAAGAAAAATAATTATGATGGTAAAGTGTATGTACTTATTGGTGGTAATACATTTTCTGCATCTATACTTTTTTGTAATGCCATAAAAGGACAACCGCATGTAAAACTTGTGGGTGAAGAAACCGGTGGTGGTGCTTATGGCAACTCTGGCATTATGATTCCCAATATTTCTTTGCCTAACACCCATATAAGGGTACGGCTTCCTTTGTACAAACTAGTACAGCCAAATAACGGGCAGGTAAAGGGTGTGGGTGTATTGCCAGATATATCTGTACCTGCAAGTTATGATGCATTGGTAAAAGGGTATGATAAAAAAATGGTATTCGTGAAGCAAATTATTGCTGCAGATTTTTTGAAGCACTAAGTCACAAAGAAAGGGAGTGTCACAAAGAAAAATTTAATCGTCTGTATTCTCTTTTTAATTTTGTTATTAAACTTTACTTTTCCTAAAACAATTTCAAAGTAAAAGTCTAGCCTCTAATCAAAATAAAAACCTTACTGAGTCTCCCTTTCTTTATGACCTAGTGGTTTAGTTACTAATTGAAAAACTATCTCCATCTTTTAAAAAAGGAAATTTGTTTCTTACCTCTTGCAATAATTCTTTTTGCAAAGAAAAAGTAAATACATCCTCCTCATCGGCTTTATGGTAAAGCACTTGCCCCATAGGGTCTATGATCATTGAATTTCCGCTGTGGTAAATTTTATTACCATCGTCGCCCACTCGGTTTACACCAATAACATAACACTGGTTTTCTATAGCTCTTGCACAAAGCAATGTTTTCCAAGCATGGCTTCGACGCTCTGGCCAGTTGGCTACGTATATGAGTACATCATATTCGTTTGCATTGGCTTGGCGTGCCCATACGGGGAAACGTAAGTCGTAGCAGACTTGTAGATTTATTTTCCAACCTTTAGCTTGTGCAATTAATCTTTTATTACCTGCAGCATAATGTTCATTTTCATTTGCAAAGCCAAACAAGTGACGCTTATCATAATAACCAAATTGGCCGTTGGGAAGCATCCAAATTAACCTGTTATAATAATTTTCTCCATCCTGTATCATTACACTTCCTGTAATGATAATTTTTTCTGATGCGGATATTTCTTTCATCCAGCTAACGGTTTCCCCCTCCATGGTTTCAGCTAAAGTTTCGGGCTTCATAGAAAACCCAGTACTAAACATTTCGGGAAGAATGACCAACTCAGTTCCGTTTTCTATATTCTTTATTTTTTCCTCAAACATGCGAAGGTTGGCTGCTTTATTTTCCCAAAATAAATTTGCTTGTATGAGAGTGATGGTTAGTGGTTGCATAATTTTATTAATCGTTTTTGTCTATTGCATTATAAAAAGTTCAATAAAGATCAATGTTTAGCCTAGCCCGAATAGAAGTTCTTGCTGTTGCCTTTGAGTGGCAATAACGCATATCCTTATACTGAAGTTGCTAAAAGATTTTCTGTTGATGCTCCAAATATTAAATCGAAAATCTTACAAATTAAATCTTGCCTATTCTTCTTTGCGCTTCACCACCAAAAACCAATCATCGCCGGTGGGCAAATATCCCATGTCGTAACAAAAATAATAGGTATCGCCTTTTTTATTGGTGTAAGTGTTGGTTACATATTTAAATTGAAACCCTTTAGCTACTAATTTTTCTTTGTTTGTTTTGGCTGTTTCTTGCCCTGTTGCCAGGCACGCCTCTAAAATTCTTCTGTTCTTGCCTAGCGCATTATTTATATTTCGCACAAGATTTGTGTTGTTAGATTTTAGGCTGTTGTTATATTCATTTCTACAATAATCATTACAAAATTTTTTATCTGCACGACCCTTTACAGTAGAACCACAACTTAAACAAAGCGTTTTTTCTTTTGTTGCAATCATAATACAGTAATTTTTATACGTCTAATATACAACATTTTATCCAAGTATAACCGTTTACAAACGGATATATCCAACTATAAACGCTTAAAATACGAGTAACGTTTTTTGGGAGGCACATCTTTGCATCGTCAATCACAAATAATGGTTGGCTGAAATAAATAAATCTTTAACCGCAATGCTCAATAAAGCAACGCACAAAATTTAAAACTATGTACGCATTAAAAAACAAAGTTCAATTGATTGGTAACTTAGGTAACGCACCAGAAGTAAGAAACACCGAAAGCGGTAAAAAACTCGTACGCTTTTCTGTAGCTACAAACGAGCAGTATAAAAACGCAAAAGGCGAACGTGTAACAGAAACACAATGGCACAATCTTATTGCATGGGGCAAAGTAGCTGATATTGTAGAAAAATATCTTACTAAAGGAACAGAAGTTGCCATAGAAGGTAAATTGATAAACCGTAATTATATGGACAAAGAGGGCAACAAAAAATACATTACGGAAATACAAGTTACCGAGTTACTTATGTTGGGCAAGGCTACGGATAGTATGGTAGCGTAATTGAATACTCACAACAATTTTCACACAACGAAACAAAGAGTACAACGGGAACAACGGAATACATAAGAATTTTCTTTGTGTCTTTGTTTTCGTTGTCTCGTTGTGTGAAATAAACTAGTTTTTCTCAGAGCGAGTATTATGCTCATCAAATCAAAGATTACAACGAAAACAACTGACTGTGTAATGACTTTCTTTTTGTGTTTTTTTCGTTGTATCGTTGTGTGAAAGTATTTGTACTCGTTGTGTGAAACCATTTAACTTTGAAAATAAAAATTTATAAGTGACCAACTCTACCATAGAAAGAAACGAAGCTTTTGACCTTGCTTACAGTTTTATTACAGAAACAGGAGAAAATATTTTTCTAACCGGAAAAGCAGGAACAGGAAAAACAACTTTTTTAAAATACTTAAAAGATAATTGTACCAAAAATATGGTGGTGGCTGCGCCTACGGGTGTGGCGGCTATCAATGCAGGAGGCGTTACGTTGCATAGTTTATTTCAATTGCCTTTTCATCCTTTTGTGCCTACAAGTGCAGGAAAGGATGAGTTACTGAAAAAATTAAAATACAATAAACAACGTTTGCATCTTCTACGCAAAATGGAAATATTGGTGATAGATGAAATAAGTATGGTTCGTGCAGATGTGATGGATGCTATAGATACGATTCTGAGGAGTGTTCGTAGAAATTATTATACACCCTATGGCGGTATACAACTTTTGTGTATTGGCGATTTGCACCAACTGCCCCCGGTAGCACAAAACCATGAGTGGTCAATTTTGCAAGAATATTATGCAACCCCTTTTTTCTTTGATAGCATGGGTATTAAAGAACAACAACCCTTGTTGATAGAACTTAATAAAATTTATCGCCAAAAGGAACAAAGCTTTGTAGATTTATTGAACAAAGTGCGCACCAATAATATGAATGAAGATGACTTCGAGTTATTACATGCCCGTTACAATCCTATGTTTGTTCCATACATCGATGAAAAATATATAACGTTAACATCTCACAACAACCAAGCAAATATTATAAACAACAGCGAAATACAAAAATTACTTACGCCGCCGTTTTTATATGAAGCAGACATTGAAGATGATTTTCCTGAAAGTATGTACCCTGCAGATGCATCACTGATGCTTAAAAAAGGAGCGCAAGTAATGTTTCTTAAAAATGATGCTATAGAGAAAAAGTATTTTAATGGAAAAATTGGTGTTGTGAGCAAGTTAGAAAAAGATAAAATATTTGTAACAAGCGATGGTAAAGAAATAGAAGTACTGAGAGAAACTTGGGAAAATAAAAAATACACCCTTAACAGAGCCGATGGAAAATTATTGCAAGAAACAGTCGGAGGATTTACCCAATTCCCCTTACGTTTAGCATGGGCAATAACTATTCATAAAAGCCAAGGACTCACTTTTGATAAAGTAATGATAGATGCAGGATCGGCATTTAGTAGCGGGCAAGTATATGTAGCACTGAGCAGGTGCACTAGTTTAGGTGGTATTGTGTTGCTGTCAAAAATTCCTACATCTGCCATACAAAGTAGTGAGACAGTAGTGAAGGGCCAGTCGGCACTTACACATAAAGGATCTCTTGCAGAAAGATTTATTGGAGCCAGACAAGTTTTTACACAACAAATTTTAGAGGAGCTTTTTTCGTTGGAGCAAATTTATCAAGCAATGGGTTTACTAAAATCAGTTGTGTTTTCAGAAAAGCTAAAACTAAATAACGGAGCTATAGATTGGATAGAAAAATTGGAACAATCCTTTATTGCTGATAAAATAAATGGCGCAAAATTTAATCGGCATATTGTTGCTATGCTAAAAGATGAGCCAACTATTGAAAAAAATGAAGCTTTACAATTACGTTTAAAAGATGCCGCAAATCATTTTGTACCGAGGTTAAATATTTTATTAGATGAAGTAAAAAAACATCCGCTCATTACAGAACACAAAGAAACAGCAGACTTGGTAAATGAACATTTATTATCGGTATCAATGGGTTTATTTAGGGTACAATATTTTTTAAGTTATTGTAAAAAAAATTTTACACTATTAGGATATTTAAAACATAAATTAGATTTTGCGGAACCACGCTTTTCTATCACCTGTTATGCAAGTAGCAAAAGAGTGAGCAATACCGATTCTCCAAATGCTCTATTATACGAAACTTTGAAACGATGGAGAGATATGGTTTGCGAAGATGAAAGTATGCCAATATTTATGCTTGCATCTCATGTAATGCTAAAAGATATTTGTACTTACCTGCCAAGAAACAAAAGAGATTTATTACTGATAAAAGGATTTGGGAAAGCTAAAATAGATAAATACGGAGACGATATTTTAGATGCGATTATACAGTATTGTGAAGAAAATAATATTGCAGAAGTGGCCATTCCACAAAAAGCAACTTCCAGAAAAACTAAAACAAATAGTACAGAAAAAGTTGTGAAAGATGATACCAAGCAATCTACTTACTCCTTATTCAAAGCGGGTAAAACAATTGCTGAAATAGCCAAAGAAAGAAACCTTACACCACAAACTATAGAGGGCCATATGGCTGCATTTATAGAAAAAGGTTTGGAACCAATAGATTCATTTATGGACAAGAAGAAGTTTGAAACAATTGCCGAAGTAATGAAAATAAGAGGTGAGAAATCGCTTACCGAGGTTAAAGAACTTTTGCCAAAAGCTAGTTTTGGGGATTTAAGAATGGTGGAAGCAGCACTGAAGTTTGAGGAAAGTAAAAATCTGACATCATCTTAAATTGGAAAGACATAGAGACTTTATCAAAAAAAATTTGATGAGCTTAGTGTAACTTTTTGTATTACTTTTAGTAAAATAATCACTAGGTTAATCGAGACTTTAACAAAGATCATTATCTCCCAAAATCATCCTGCACCCTTACAATATCATTTTCATCGCTTGGGTTATTAGCATCTGTATGTCTCCAAATTTCTGCAATAATTCCCCAGTTATCTGTACCAATAAGCCTATGGCGTTCCCCTTGCTTTAATTCTATAATATCGCCTTTGGTAAGTTGTATTATTTCATTTTCTTCATCGCTATCACTTATCATTACAGCGGCTTCACCAGCAATAAGTTTCCATATTTCTGCACGGCGATGGTGATATTGCCAGCTTAGTCTTTTATCTGGAGCCACTATCAATATTTTAGGGCTTAGTTTACCACTTATATTTAATGCTGCATTAGTAAGGTGCGGAAAAAATGTTTCAATAAATTTATCTGCGTTCATTTCATCCATTACAAAAAAACCACCCCAAGGCCTTTCAATATCAAAAGAAGCTATAGGTAGGTATTTCTCGTTTAGGAACTGCCTTACTTTATAAAAAACTAATTCTTTAGTATCTGTAGCATTAAAATTCATATAGTAACAATTTCCACAAAGATTATGAAAATTTGCATATCTCACATTGCAATTAAAGAATTTGGAATAAAAAACGCGGTAGGTTTGCTCATTTAGTTTATTCTCCTTATTTTTGCCGCCCCTACAGGGATATTTAAACAAATTCTTTTGTAAAAATATGGTGCGGTAGCTCAGTTGGTAGAGCAATGGACTGAAAATCCATGTGTCGCCGGTTCAAGCCCGGCTCACACCACAAAAACCTCAACAGAAATGTTGGGGTTTTTTAGTTTGAATAATCATTTTAAACCTTAAATGATTATTCTACATCATTGTAAGAAGATATTAACTGAAAACCCTTGTGCTACCTTCACCATTGCCTCCTTATTACATCCAAGAAAAATCAACAAAAGCTTTAATCACTTTCTATTTTAATACGATAATCCATTCAAGCTTTAGGTAATTACACACATCAATACATAACAATTAAGGAAAATGTACCGATGAATAGAGTTTAATATGCGGAGTTATAATCCGAATTTTAGTAAAAAACTCAACAACTTGTGAATACTTATAAATAGCTAATAAATTATCGACCAATTTTAACATCCTTCGCTATATTAAAAATTTATAAAACGAAGGATGAATTTGAAAAAAATCTTTATTTTTGTATTATGGAAGTAATTGAATCCCCTACAAAAAAGAAAATTAGTGCAAAGCTTGGAGATATCGTTATCAAACAATATGGCGATAAAACCGTAGTAAGCAAATACCCTGATATGAGCAATATCATCCCAAGCTCATCACAAAAAGAAAAAAGAAACAGGTTTGCAGAAGCAGTTGCATATGCAAAAACAATAAACAGCAGCCCTATTTTTAGAAACGATTTTCTCAAAAGAAATGGCAATGTAAAATCAGTCTATCAAAGTGCCTTAAAAGAATTTTTGAGTAGAGAGTTTTAATTTATTCCACAGCAAGTGTTCTATTAAACCCTTCTTCAAGTGATATAAAAGTTTCTGTTCTTTCTATACCATTTATTTTTTGCAGATCATCGTGTAACACCCGTCGTAGCTGTGTTATATCCTTACAAACAATTTCTATAAACATACTATAGTTACCTGTAATATAATTTAGGCGTAGTATTTCAGGTATTTTTTTCAACTCCTGTGCTACCGAATCGTACAAAGAGCTTTTCTCTAAAAATATTCCTACAAACGCCGTACAATCATAACCAAGCAATTTTGTATTTACTTTCATTTTTGAACCCGTAATCACACCTTGTTCTTGCAATTTTTTAATGCGCACATGGATTGTTCCAGCACTTACAAACAGTTTTTTACCCAATTCCGCATAAGAAATCTCAGAATCGTTCATCATTACATTAATAATGTCCAAGTCTAATTTGTCGATATTTAATTTTAGTGCCATATTTTATGGTAATTTTTTTTCAAATTTAATAAAAACAATTAAAATTTAGCTAAAATCTATATTTTATATAAATTAGTTGAAAATTGATTAACTATTAGGAGTTTGTCCTATCTTTGATTTATCAAACAGGCAATAAAGATTGATTATACTGTGGGGTGATGAAATTTTTGGCAGACATACCCTCTTGTCTCGAGGGTGAGGATAACGGGATAAACGTAGCATAGAGCCAATTTAGTAGCAATACTAAGTTGACCGGGGTCGACCACCGAACTTTGTACTACAGCTAACCGCCTCGTGAAGGTTCGAACCCTTCCCCTACAGCAGTAAAAAGCCTTCTTACATTTAAGAGGGCTTTTTTGTGCCCTTCATTATCATAAAATATAAGAAATCTAAACCCTTGTTTTTAGCTAAACAAATCTCTTTTTACAGTATGGCCTAGGGTTACTTAATAATAATGATAAATTTTTTATTGTAAATCAATCAATTATAAGGGTTAGATAAAAATTAAGTTTTCAAAAAAGTAAACTAATACACTTTTTATTCCTACTTTTGCAATCCAAAAAATAAGTTGCAGGGATGGCTGCAATGTCACTTAAACAAAAAAACAATGAGCAAATTACATTTTACAACCAAACATGCTAACGAGGCTACCGTTACACACAACTGGTATGTTGTGGATGGTACTAATCAAACCGTAGGGCGCATGTCTGCTAAAATCGCTGCAATCCTTAGAGGAAAAAACAAAGCGTACTACACACCTCACGTAGATTGTGGAGATTACATAATTGTTACAAACTGCGAAAAAGTAGTTTTTACAGGTAACAAAATGGACGATAAAGAGTATTTAACTTTTAGCGGTTACCCAGGTGGGCAAAAAGGCGAAACAGCAAAACGTTTGTTAGCTCGTCGCCCAGAAGTAGTCATCGAAAGAGCTGTAAAGGGTATGTTGCCTAAGAATCGTCTTGGTCGTCAGATGTACAAAAAACTATTTGTATACGTAGGCGGAGATCATCCCCATGGTGCACAACAACCAAAAGAATTAAACTTTAATCGTAAATAAAAAAGATATTAGATTTTAGATATTAGACACAAGAAAATAGCAATATCTAAATCCAATAAATTTCATAAAAATAAAAAATGGAAAAGCAAAAAAACGCAGTAGGTAGAAGAAAAGCAGCTGTAACAAGGGTTTTCCTTAGTAAAGGAGAAGGTTCTATTACGGTAAATGGTAAAGATTATAAAACATACTTTCCGCTTATCTACTTACAAAATCAGGTAGAGGCTCCGTTAAAAGCAATCGAATCTACTGACAAATTTAGCATTGTAATAAATGCAACAGGTGGTGGTGTAAAAGGCCAAGCAGAAGCAGCAAAACTAGGAATAGCTCGTGCATTACTTGAAGTAAACGCTGAGTTTCGTCCAATTTTTAAAGCAGCTGGATTTCTTACCCGAGACTCTCGTGTAGTAGAGCGTAAAAAACCAGGTAGAAAGAAAGCAAGAAAGAGCTTCCAGTTCTCTAAACGTTAATAGTTATTGGTTAAACGTACTATACGATTTACTAATAATTAATTTACAAACAATATTTAAATAACAAACGAACAAAAATAAAATGGATAATACTTCCTTACAACAGCAACTTTTAGAAGCAGGTGTTCACTTTGGTCACCTTAGAAAAAAGTGGAATCCAAAAATGCTTCCTTACATTTTTGCAGAAAAAAAAGGCATACACATCATTGACCTTAATAAAACTGTAGAAGGCTTACAAGAAGCAGCAGCAGCACTTAAAGCTGTAGCACGTAGTGGTAAAAAAATTATGTTTGTAGCTACTAAAAAGCAAGCGAAAGAAATTGTACAAGAGTGTGCAACTCGTGTAAACATGCCTTATGTAACCGAGCGTTGGTTAGGTGGTATGCTTACCAATTTTAATACAGTTCGTAAGAGTGTAAAGAAAATGCAAAGCATCGAAAAAATGCTTAACGACGGTAGTGCAGAAAGCTTAAATAAAAAAGAGCGTCTAACATTGACTCGTGAAAAAGAGAAAATGGAAAAAGTGTTGGGTGGTATTGCAAATATCAGCCGTGTACCTTCTGCTTTATTTATGGTTGATATAGGCCATGAGCATATTGCACTTGCTGAAGCAAAAAGATTAAACATTAGTACTTTCGGAATGGTTGACACAAATTCTGATCCAAATAAAGTAGATTTTGCTATACCAGCAAATGATGATGCTACAAAATCAATTTCTATCATTGTAAACTACATAACAGCTGCAATTGCAGAAGGTTTAGCTGATCGCCAGAGCAGCAAAGACGATGAAGTAAACGACGATAGCGAAGAGTCTGCAGAAGCTAAAGCGGCACGTTTTGAAAATAAACAAGATGGTGCTGACGATAGAAGACGTGGTGGTGGTCGTGGACCAGGTGCAGGTGGACCAGGTGGTGCTCCAAAACGTAGAGTAGCAGGCCCCGGTGCAGGTGGTAGAAGACCAGCAGGGAAGTAGGCCTCACCCTGTCCCCTTTACTTTATAGAGGGGTGACTAGAAGGTTTTAGTTAAGATTGTTTTAAATTTTTGCTAACATCAAATCAGATTTTATACAACAATATCATATTTGAGGGATTAGATTTCAAAACGAAATTTAATCCCTCAAAAAATATCAATTTTTAATTATCAATTTTTAATTAACATGAGTACAGTAACAATAACAGCAGCAGATATAAATAAATTACGCCAAGCAACTGGCGCAGGTATGATGGATTGCAGAAAGGCACTTACAGAAAGTAACGGAGAGTTTGAAGCTGCAATAGATTGGCTACGCAAACAAGGGCAAAAAGTTGCTGCAAAACGTAGTGACCGTGAAGCTAAAGAAGGTGTGGTAATAGCACAAACAACTGCTGATCATACAAGTGGAATTGTAATGTGCATCAGTGCAGAAACTGATTTCGTAAGTAACAATGCAGATTTCGTTGCCTTTGTAAAAACTATTGCTGATGCAGCTATAGCTAATGGTTCTAACACAACAGAAGAATTATTGGAAGTTACTATTGGCAACGAAAAAGTAGCTGATATGATTAACGATAAATTAGCTTCTATTGGCGAAAAAATTGGAATTACTCGTTTTGAAAGAGTAAATGCTCCTTTCGTTGCTTCTTACATACATGGTGCAAACCGCATGGGTGTACTTGTAGGTATGACACACGAAGCTGCAGAAGCAGGTAAAGATATAGCTATGCAAATAGCAGCTATGAACCCACTTGCTATAGACGAGTCTGCAATAGACCCAGCTACAATAGCACGTGAAAGAGAAATTGCCATTGAGCAAATAAAAGCAGAAGGTAAACCAGCAGAAATGGCTGAAAAAATTGCAGCAGGTAAAGTAAACAGATTCTTAAAAGATAACACACTACTTGCACAACCATTTGTAAAAGATAATGCAAAATCTGTAGCGGATTATCTTAAAGCAACCAATGCAGACCTTAAACTTACTGAGTTTAAGAGAGTAGCATTAGGCTAGTTTTTTAAAGAAATATATTTATAAAAAATCCCCGGTTACAATAATCGGGGATTTTTTATTTTTTAGATTTTAAATTTTTAAGTTGAAAGGTTTCTTACAACAAATTATCTTGCTTAGGGGGAACAATATTTTCTAATGTAATAGTATTACTAAGATTTGGAACAACAGCGGTATTCATCTCAAGTTTAAACTCCGCCAGAAGTTTCATTAAACTAAAGTTTATTTCTTGTTTTAAGTCATCAAATGTTGATTTTGAAAAAGGATGCGTAAAGTATTCTATTAAAATTAACACCCCTTCTTTACTAAACTCCGTTAAATGTACACTGCTCGTTGTTATTTCTTCTTGTTTTGCATTTAAAACTTTACTTACATTCTGCATGAATTGATTTACAGAATCAGCTGTGCTTTTTTCTGATAGAATTAATTTTATTTCTGCCCTCCTTAAGATTCGCATACTCATGTTATCTACAACACTATCTACCATTTGTTTATTAGGCACTGTTACTAAAGTTCTATCTGGAGTTCGTATACGTGTACTACGAAGCCCAATATGCTCCACCGTGCCAGTTACATTATTTACTTTTAAAGTGTCTCCTGTAAAAAAAGGTTTGTCTAAAAAAATAATAAAAGATGCTATCAAATTTTCTATACTTTCCTTTGCTGCAAGTGCAAGGGCTGCTCCTACAATACTTAGTCCAGTAAGTAAACTTCCAATATGTTGGTTGAAAACGACTTTTAAGATGATCATTAAACCAATAAAAGCTACGAGTACTTTTAGCAAGTCTCTAAAAAAAACTACTACTTGATCATGACTTCTATCATTAGGCCCATCGGTTGATTTTTCTAAAATAAGTGCTACAAAATTTATACTATTTACAAGAAAATAAAAAAGAGAGACGATAACAGCGCCATCTCCTATTCTTTCTAAAATAGTATCAAAAGGCATCCCTTTTATTTTTAATAGCCATGTAGAAGGGTAATTTAATTTATCAACTGCAAAAACTGCAATAAAAACAACCAAAAACCAGCTAAGTGGTTTTATGGTAAGCGATGTAAACTCAGATCTACTAATAAATTTCCACTTTTTTACCAAGAGCATAAAAATAATCGAGGCTACATAATGAGAAAGAATGCGCTTGAATAACAATGCTATAAAAATAATAGAGAATACTATGATATAATTCCGCAGCGAATTGTCTAAAATTATTTTATCGAGAAAATCCATTTTTTAAAATTGTCGTTTTATAATATTTCATATACCTCTACGCCATCCTTCTTTAATAGATAAACTTTCCCATTGTTAGCTATAATATTTGAGTAGTCTTTAAAAAATATTGGTAGCTTATACGTTCTTAAATTAAGAGACTTTAATTCATACTGCTTTAATGTATCTCCAACAAAGCCAACAAGTGTATTGTTATTTACAGCTACATGCTCCCACCCTATAAATGGCAAATTTATTTTTAAGCTGCCATAATAATCAAATATGTAGAAGCCATTTTCTTTGTCGTATAAATAAACTAAGTTATCTCTATCAATAATATCAGTGGGTGTTGGTACTTCATCAAAAATTTGTCGCCAATCAGATGTTTCATTTATAGTAGATCCATCATCTTTTATTTTTTTTAGCTTAAAATCTTGTTCATCAAATATCCAAATATTATTGTCGTAAGAAGTTGAAATTGCTTGAACTTTAAAAACATTTCCTTTTCTAAAATTAATACTATTTCTAAAACTTAAAAAACGATCTAATACCACAACTGTAGAATAGTTTTTATAGTACACTAAAACTTTCAATGGATTGTTTACATCTATAAAAGATGGATTTCCAAATTTTTTTACATCATTAAAAATACCAACAGAGTCTCCGTTACCATTCGTTTTTTTTAGTTGATTGGTTTCATTTATAAAATACATGTTGTCCAATGCGTCTACATTAAAATAACTAAACTTGCCTGGCATAAATTTCTGAAACCTAAAATTACTGTCGGAATTTATAACATTCATTTGTGCGGCGCTTACTGTGGGCTTTGTTTGTGCGCATGCAGCAATACTTGTAACTATCAGTAAAATTAAAGTATGTATGTAAGTATTTTTCCTCAAGTTTATTTTTTATAATATTCTAAGCTAAGATTTTCTCCATCAAATACTGCGTAAGTAAAATATTTTATCCAGTCCCCAAGGTTTATGTATTTACTACTTTCGTTTAGTTGAATATCCAAAGGCAAATGCCTATGCCCGAAGATAAAGTAATCGTAGTTTTGCTTTTGTAGAACCTCTTTGCAATAAACTACCAGCCATTCTTTTTCTTCTCCTAAAAACACTTCATCTGTCTTGCCTGTTTTTGCTCTGCTTTTTCTACTAAAAAAATCTGCCATACCAATGCCTATTCTTGGCGGCAAAATACCGAATAACCATTGACAAAATTTGTTCCTAAATATTTTCTTAATAAACTTATATCCTTTATCATCTGGCCCAAGACCATCTCCATGCCCAACTAAAAATTTTTTATTTTCAAATACAAATTCTTTGGGGTCAAAATAAACTGGGATGTTTAACTCGTTTTGAAAATAATCCTTCATCCACATATCATGATTACCAACAAAAAAATGAATTGGAATTCCAGCGTCTGTTAGTTCTGCTAGTTTGCCAAGTATACGTACATATCCTTTAGGCACTACATTTTTATACTCATACCAGAAATCGAATAAATCGCCAACAATAAAAATTTCTCTGGCATCATTTTTAATTTCATCTAAAAAAGCGACGATTTTTTTCTCTCTTACACGGCTAGTTGCTGCATCGGGTGCACCTAGGTGAAAATCTGATAGGAAATATATTTTTTTTGATGATAACATTACGTTCTATTTTCCAGAAACAATATTCTGTATTAGGGAGTGAGACTTTAAGCTAGTAGGTTGCTAAAAGAAAAGCTCTATTATAATTAATAAAAATATACTGCTCCTATCTATTTTCTATCCATAACGTATTGAAGTAAATCTCCAGTTTCTACTCTTGGCAAACCTTCTACTCGCCCATTATACCAATAAACCCAAACAGTTTCTAACTTATCATTTTGTATTACTTCTACCAATTTTCTTTGATATAATGGTTGTTCCCCCGCCAACACATGCAATCCTTCATAATCATCTAATTGCTCAAATGCCCAAGAAAATTCATCCAGGTTATTTAACGTATAGATTTCTCCAACTAAATAATGCTTCTCATTTGTAGGCACAGCTACTAAAATATTTTCTTTTTCATAAAATATTCCTTTTACTTTTCCTTCACCACTATATGTAAAGTAACTAGATAGGTATTCGTATGCAGGATTTTTGAAACCTTTGCGAAGGGAGCCGTAAACAAAAAGTTTATTAGTAGTTGTGTCCATTTTTTAAAGTTAAAGCTTTTCATTGCCTTCCGAAATTATCGGGAGTACGCAAGTCGACTTTGTGAAAGATATAGCTATTCGAAATAAATTTACAAATTTAATTTGAGAGTGTTTAAATTTCATTGATTCCAAAACTTAATAATCGCTTCCCACCAAAAAACAATATACTTCTTTAGGACCATGAACGCCAGTAACTAGTGTTTTTTCAATATCTGCGGTTCGGCTAGGGCCAGAAGCAAATGTTACAAAGGATGGAAAAGCGTCGCCATATTTATCAGTCAAAGAAACCAATGCATCCTTCACATCATATACAACTTGGCTTTCATGTGCAACGCATATATGTATAGGCGCATATACACTTGTTGTTCTACCACTTGCTTGTGCAGTACCAAGCACCATTGTGCCTGTACGTGCTACCAAACTTTCACAATCTGTAATAGACACTTCGCAACTTGGCAAATCTTGGTAAGCTTCTATAGCGAGTTCGTGTAATTGTCGTTCAAATCTATTTTGTTTATAGAAAATTTTTGTCCAGCCATTTTCTTTTATAAGCTGTTGCAATTTTTGTTTAAAATCTTCTTCATTTTTACAAAAGGAAAACTTGCCTTGCAGTGCTTCAAACTCCTGTGCAAATAAAACTAGAAGATCTTCCTTATTTTCTACAAACACACTATTGTTTCCTTCACTATTAGGAAAAGGCAAAGGCACTGAATTGGTCAGTGCCTCCTTTATGCGGTTCAAAATATTTTCTCTAGCAATAGTTGCCATTAATAAAATTTAAATGGATGGTAAATCTTTTGTTTCTTCTGTAAATGGAATGGGTGTTTCAGAAACAAGTTCATTAGGTTCCTCTATATCCAATAACTTTTTTTCTTCGAAAGGTCTTTTACCTATGAGCGTTTCCAAATCTGATTTAAACAACACTTCTTTCACCAACAATTCTTTTGCAAGTTTCTCTACATCTTCCCTTTTTTCTACCAAAAGTGCCTTTGTTTTTACATAAGATTTTTCAATAAGTTTTCTTACCTCATCATCTATTAATTTTCCTGTTTCTTCACTAAATGGTTTTGTAAATTGATTTTCCTGGCTAGGATCGTAATAGCTTACATTTCCTATTTTATCATTCATACCATACATGGTTATCATGCTATAAGCAATTCTTGTTATTTGTTGCAAATCATTGCTAGCGCCGGTACTTATTTTGTTGAAGAAAATTTCTTCTGCTGCACGTCCACCAAGTGTCATACATATTTGATCTATCAATTGATCTGTATTGTACAAATATTGTTCTTTTGGTGTATACTGGGCATAGCCAAGTGCTGCACTACCTCTAGGCACAATGGTAACTTTTAGCAATGGATGCGCATGCTCTAAGTACCATCCACAAATTGCATGACCAGCTTCGTGATAAGCAATAATTTCTTTTTCCTCCGGAGAAATAATTTTATTTTTCTTTTCTAAGCCGCCTATTACCCTGTCAATAGCATCTTGAAAATCGCTCATATCAACCGCTTCTTTATTTTTTCTTGCAGCAATTAGCGCAGCCTCATTACATACGTTTGCTATATCAGCACCGGCAAAACCAGGTGTTTGTTCAGCAAGCTTGTGTATATCTAAAGTTTGAGAAATTTTTATTGGCCCAAGGTGTACTTTAAAAATTGCTTCTCTTCCAACCATATCTGGACGATCGATAGAAATTTGTCTATCGAAACGACCCGGACGGAGCAAAGCTGCATCCAATACATCTGGTCGGTTAGTTGCTGCAAGGATAATTATACCAAGGTCTGTACCAAAACCATCCATTTCTACAAGTAACTGGTTCAAGGTATTTTCCCTTTCATCATTGCTCATCATTGCATTCTTACCTCTTGCTCTTCCTATTGCATCTATTTCATCTATAAATATTATACAAGGAGCTTTTTCTCTTGCTTGCTTAAACAAATCTCTTACACGGCTTGCACCTACACCCACAAACATTTCTACAAAATCTGAACCACTCAAACTAAAGAACGGAACTTGTGCTTCTCCTGCAACCGCTTTTGCAAGCAATGTTTTTCCTGTACCAGGAGGACCTATTAACAAAGCTCCTTTCGGAATTTTACCACCAAGGTTTGTATATTTTTTTGGATTTTTAAGGAAATCAACAATTTCCATTACTTCCACTTTTGCTTCATCTAACCCAGCTACATCTCCAAAGTTTATATTTACTCTTGTGCCTTTATCAAATAGTGTAGCTTTAGATTTACCGATGCTGAATATGCCGCCTGGACCTCCGCCTGCTCCGCCACTACCCATTTTTCTCATCATCATTACAAATAACAATCCAAGCAATAATATTGGCAATAGTGTTTTTAGTAAATCTGTAAAATCATTATCTTCTGGCGCATACGTTGGTCCTATTTTTTTTACACCTGGGTTTGCGTTATAAAATTCTTGTAAGTCCTTATCAAAACCCTCTGCAGGTGGAACACTAAAAACCAATGTAGGTGTTAGACTCTTTTCAAATCTTTTATACTCTTCCTCATTCATTATAGCTTTGTAGTAACCTGCTTTTTTAGCAACACTGTCTTTTGTTAAATACAATCGAGCTATACCCCTTTTATCAACTATTACTAGCCCTGTTTTTGCTTTATCAACTTTCAAATCTTCTAAGACATCGCCTGCTTTTAATATCTCTTTCAAATGAATAGAACTAACTTCTACACCAGCAGTAGTTACCGTTCTCATTGCATTATAAGCAATAAGGGCTATAAAAACAATTCCCCACACCCAATAAATATTGAATTTAAATTTTTTGTTTTTTGGTTCGCCACTTGCACCAGATCCATTATCTGGTCTAAAATTATTTCTATTTTGATTTGGGTTACTATTTTGTTGTGCCATTTTCTTTATCTCTAGTTCGTTCTTTGTAAAATTATTTTTCATTATGCTCTGCAGCTACGGCATCGCTCCATAGTTCTTCAAGCCCATAAAACTTACGAGGCTCCGGTAGCATTACATGTACCACTACATTCACGTAGTCAATTAAAATCCATTGCTGTGCTTGTCTTCCTTCGTGTTTGTAAGGGCTCTCGCTACATTTTTCTTTTACTTGAAATTCTATTTCATCTGCAATAGCCTTTAAAAGGGTGGGGTTGTTTGCTTCACATATTATAAAAAAATCTGCAACTGCTTCGTGTATTTTACGAAGGTCTAAACTTATAACGTTCTCACCTTTTTTTTCGTGAATGGCGTTTACAATAGTTTTAATGATTTTGCTACTTTTTGTGAGCCTTGTACTTGTGCTTTTCTTTCGAGTTTCGAGCACATCTAACTTGTTGGTCAAATTTTATTTTTTTATTGAATAATATACGGCATTTAAAAATACTAGATTGTTAAAAATAGTAGATTGCGATTGATTGCAAAATTACTACTTCTTTTTTACCAATAGTTATTAATCATGCACCAAAATGAATTATTTAGCATTTTAGATAGCATAGAAAGTACCAACAACTATGCCATGGCAAAAGTAAATGCTGGAACGGCTAGTAATGGACAAGCTTGGTTTGCTAAGGAACAGTGGGGCGGCAAGGGGCAAAGGGGTAAAAGTTGGGAAAGTTGTACCGGTGAAAATATTATTTTAAGTACAATAGTGAAGCCTAGTAAGCTTCTCCTACACAAACCGTTTTTGTTGAGCACTTTGGTAGCTAAAGTATGTGCTGAATTTGTACAGCAGCATATAAAAGAAGAAGTAAAAATTAAATGGCCAAATGATATTTATATCGGTGACAGAAAGGCAGGTGGTATTTTAATAGAAAACAAATTTAAGGGAAAGGAATGGCAATGGGCAGTAGTTGGAGTCGGCATTAATGTGAATCAAACCGCTTTTGAGGAAAGCGTTATAAATCCAACTTCGCTAAAACGATTAACGGGAGAAAATTACGATCCAATTATTTTAGGAAAAAAGTTACATGAAGCGCTATTGAACTTCTTAGAGGGTATTGCGGTGAAAAATTTATACGATGGCTTAGATTATCTGAATATACATTTATACAAAAAGGGAGAAATTGTACAATTACGAAAAGATAATGCTGTTTTCAAAACTACAATACGCTTAGTAAATGAATACGGATGTTTGCTTACCAAAGATGTAATGGAAAGAAAATTTGAAGTAGGTGAAGTAGCATGGATTAAGTAATACCAATTATACTTTGAAAACGTACCGTCTCCGCTACTGAGAATGTCGAAGGCGAAATTACTCCTGTAATGGGTTCGACAAGCTCTCCCTGACGGGCTTTAAAAGTAAAGTTTCAAAGTCTAATTGGTATTAAAATGTCCGCATTTGCCAATAAAAAAAGCCAAGTAAAAACTTGACTTTTTGCATGATACCAACATTATAAAAGAGCTTTGTACACTTATTAAGTGACTCTTCAAAGATTAGTAATCATAGGGAAAATATTTTTTAATTTTATTATTAAAATGTTTTTTATAAGACTATTGTTACGCAAATAAGCTCCTTTAACAAAATAATTTTCTTTGCTATTTAAAATCATATCTAAAAATATTTCTCCAAAGAAATTCTTCGAAATTATTCGTTTAAGAGGCCGCCTCATTTATTATTGAGACGGCTTCTTAAAACACTATTAACTTTATTTAGTGATAATGATTTTCTTCTCAACTATTACCTCATTATCTTTCTTGATTCTAATTTGATAGTTTCCATTTCTGAATAGGGCACAAAAAATATATTCCTCTATTTCTTCTACCTCAACACTTGTATTGTTTTATTTATTACCTCATCATTGGTAACCAATCTTACAATATAAATACCATTGGCTAATGTACTTACACTGATTGTTTCTGTTTGGCCAGTATTGGTTATTCTTTGTTGGCTTAACAATTTACCATCCATAGACAGTAGGCTAAGTGTAGCCGCTTTGTTTATCATGCTACCAGTAAGCGCTATGTTTACCATATCTACTGCCGGGTTTGGATAAACGGTTATTGTACCTACTTTACCAAAGGTTACTTTGCGTATATCGCTGTAACTTATTGAACCATCTTTATCTGTGGTTTTTATGCGGTAGTAATTGATGCCTGCTACTGGTGTACTATGTACTGCATCGTAAGTTCCACTGTTGTTTGTATTGGCTGCTATAGAGGCTATGGTTGTATTAAAATTCCTGCCATCTGTACTTGCTGTTGCTTCATACCTTGCTACATTTATTTGCTCGCTTACGTTCCATTGCAAGTTTACTTGGGTACCTTTTGGCAAGGCCGTAAAGGTTGTAAAATTGATTGGCAAAACACTAGGCCAGTTTAATTGATACGTTGCCGGGGTTAGGTCTTTTTTACCAAATGAATTTACAAACGAATACTGAAAGCTCGTTGATGATGACCCAACAGTTGCAGCTGTAAACTTTATTTGTAAAAGTGAAGGATTAAAATTGTCTATTTGAACGCCAGAATAAAGCAGTACACCGTTATAATAAAGTTCTGAATTACTAGGAACCGCATCAAAAATGACAGATTTAGATGTAATGGTACAACCAGAAGGGCAGTCAATAGGGTCGCTTCCGCTCAATATAGGAGGATTAGCACCTCCATTTAAAGTTTTAAATTGACCAACTGTAGGTTGTGTGATAAGCGTGGAGAAATTGTCTGATTCAGGTATAGGAATTATAGATAACGTAAGCGTTGCTGTTGCACATAAATCTGGCCCCGAAGTGCAGGTAGCAACAATTATGATTGGTATATCACAAATTCTGTACGTTAACACATCTGTACCTGCATATCCAGGATTGGGTGTATATTCAATTTGCCCGTTAATGGGGTTGACAACAGCCGTTCCGTTCAAAGGAGCAACCGTAATGGTTGGTATGGTTAATGGATTATTATCCGGGTCGCTGTCATTATCCCTAACGCTGGCATACAATTTCTGGTCCATATTGGTACTCTCTACATCGTTCACAGCAATCGGTGCGTTATTAACCGGATTTTGAACCGTTATAGTTACTGTTGCTGGGGCAGATACCTGCGGTGTAACACCATCATCTGTTACCGTATAGGTAAAGGTAAATGTTCCTGTGTACCCAGTTGCAGGGTTAAAGGTTACCGTACCATCATTATTATTTACCAGCGTACCTGCTGCAGGGTTGCTTAATGCAGATAGACTGCTTATAGTTAAAACGCCGATTTCTGGATCTGATGCGCTTGTTATCAACGTAAATGTGTTGGCATAACAAGGCAGTATAGTTCTAAATACAGGGTTTGCCACTGGAGGTCGGTTTGTAACCGTTACAATTAATCTTGCTATGTCGCACAATGGGCTTCCACAAGGTGGGGCTGGTTCACAAAGAGAATAAAATAAAGTATCCGCACCTGTAAAGCCAACATTTGGTGTATAAACTATATTGTTGCTGACATTAACGGTAGCTGTACCGTTTTTAGGTGCTGTTGTAATACTTACTGTTGCAGTTCCTACAGCTCCTTCTGGGTCGGTATCATTTGCTTTTACATTAATGGTTTGCACTACTCCGCTTAAAGCTCCTGCTGGTAAATCATTAACAGCAACAATTTGCCCGTTGGTAATATTTACATAAACAGTAGCAATATCAAAAAGCGTAGATGCTGTGTGTGTTACTCTGTAAGTAAATGAACGTACACCATTAAAAGTAGTAGTTGGTGTATATGTTATTACGCCTGTAATAGCATCTATAGTAGCAGTACCAGATGCAGGAGTTGTTTCTATTGAATAGACTCTTGCACCTGCTACCGGATAAAAATCGTTGGTAGCTGTTGCTATTGCAATTGCTGCACCGTTTGGTGTGTTGGCAGTATCGGGCATAGCTAATGGGGCACGTGTGGGTATTGATGAGCATGTTGGCGGAGCAGAATAAAAAATATTTAAAGCAGGTCTGTCTATTGCATTTGTTGCCTCTTTACTATGAAAATTAATGTAAGGGTTGCCACCACCAGTTTCGGGCCCTTTCAAAAGAAAGCCGAAGTTAGAAAATGTATTATCAAACCACTGTTGTACTAATGTAGTTACATTCCAATTAAAGTTTGTTCCAACCACTGATCCATTGGTTATGGTAGAAGTTGCATAAGGAGTTAATCCAGTATTTCCTGTAAAATCGCCACCGGTTGAAGTCCATGGATTACCGGTTGAAGCAGTTGTCCAGTTTGAAGGCACACCATTCGCACTTCCACCACACCCTCCAGCACCTTCAGTAAAAGCTCTTGTTAACCTGAAAACCGAAATTGCCTGAGTGTTATTTGCAGCTGTTTGTAACTTCATATTTAAT
>JANMFB010000349.1:0-26348 GCA_031377605.1 Ferruginibacter sp. | reverse complement strand
GTCAATTTTATTTTCTACTGAAAAGCCAACGCTGTGCTTCTCTTTTGTATTTTCGTTACTGCTATTGCTATTAGTAAGCCAACTCGTATCTGGCAAAAAAGTTCTACTATAATTACTTTCAAATGATGGTGCGTTTACCTTTGCATATTTATAACTACTATTTATGCTTAGACTATCTCCTCTGTATTTATTGCTATAATGTAAGCCCCCATTCCTATTTACCGGAATACCATTACGTCCGTCCCTATATGAATCCTCGCCACTTCCACTGTAATATTCCACATTATTACCTTGTGAGTCGGTGCCAGTAATTAATTCCCCTTTTTCGCCTCCTCCAAATTTATCTGCGTCGTCCCAACTCAAATCGGTATTTCCCGTATTGCTCATAAAACCGTAAGCACTTAATTTTCGCTTTCCTTGAAATGCATTAAACATAGCGCTATTGCTGTAATTGCTTGGTGAACCACCGCCTGCTTCTACTTTTCCAAAATAACCTTGCTTTTTATTTGATTTTAATTTAAGGTTCACTGTTTTTTCTCTTATACCATCATCTACACCTGTAAATGCTGCTTGATCACTTTTTTTATCGTACACTTGCACCTCTTGCACAATATTGGCTTGTAAATTTTTAAGCGCTATCCCTGGGTCGTTCCCAAAAAACTCTTCACCATCTACCAATACATTTTTTACCGTCTCTCCCATGGCTTTTATTTTTCCATCTTTACCTACTTGGAAACCTGGCATTTTCCTCAACAGATCTTCCACAGTTGCTCCGTCTTTTACTTTAAAGCTATCTGCGGTATATACCGTTGTGTCTCCTTTTATTCGAATAGGGCTGCCATTCTTTACAATTACTTCTTGCAATAATTTGCTTTTATTTAAAAGCAAAATTTTACCTAAATCGAGTGGTACATTGGTTACAATAATACTATCTAAATAATCTGCAAACAACGGGTGAGTGGTCATTAAAACATATTGCCCACTCTGTACATTTTGTATACTAAAATTGCCTTCGGAGCTACTTCTTGTAAATTTATATAAAACGGAATCTTTGCTGTTTGAAAGGGTTACTACAACATTTTTAATATTTGCTCTTTGTTCTTTGTCTGAAATATTTCCAATAATAGTTATTAATTGCGTAAAAGCAATTTGAGAAAAAATAAAAATAGAAATGACTGCTGCAAAAAGTTTTTTTATCATAAGATTGGTAAGTAAATATATTGTGCCGATTTTATTCAAATAAAGTCCAAAGTGAGTAACAATCAGCAGATACCTACTAAATATTCAACATAGTCTTTTTTACAACAATGAAATAAAGATAGTATTAAATCATTTTACAGATAACCAAAAATCAAATATTTATTTCATTAAACATCAATGCCTCTGTTAAATTAATGTTACAGTAATTATATAAAAAAAGCCACCGAAAAATCGATGGCTATACAAAAATATCTAAATAAGTTTAAGGCTTCGCATTTGCCTTCACTGGTGCCGGCTGTACATTTTCAATACTTGGTCTGCTACCTGCATTTGTGTTGCGCATGTTTTTCCAACTATTGCCATCCCATAGAAATGCTATAATAAACCATACAAATAAAACCAATGGTACAGTAATTGTCATTATCAAATTTCTTACTTCATCGCCTAAGTGCATAAACACAGATACGATGTAATATGCTTTTAACAATGTAAGTATGCCAATTACAATTTTAGTAGCTAGCACTGTTCCATGAGCCATTTCATGTCCTTTAAAATACAAAAAATAACCAAGTGCTAATTCAATAATGGTAAGAAAAGACAATACCCAAAATATTTTCCATATTCTTCCTGTCCCTTCGTTGTGCCCGTGTGACTGTCCTGCTTCTGCAGCTATTGTGTGTGTACTCATAATGAATAGATGTTAGAAGGAAGACACAATATTTTGTGCAACCATCTTTTTAATAATAATTTTTTATGTTTTCACAAGTCCTTTAAAGTTATATTATTTGTTATTTTCTTTTGCACTTTTTTATTGAATAAAATAGCTCCAATACTACTAACGATTATCTTTTACACAAGATAAAAGCAAAGGAATACAAATACCCAAACTAAATCTACAAAATGCCAATATAGACCTGCCTTTTCTATCATTTCATAATGACCTCTTTGATCAAAATGCCCCAACTTTGTTTTGATGTACATAATGATGTTTATAACAACACCGCTCAAAACATGGAAACCATGGAAACCTGTAATACCAAAAAAGTAACTACCAAATGCAGGGCGACCAACATGGTTTATGTGAAAACCTTCTGTACCGCCTATCATGCTTGCAAGTTGTGTATTACTCATTGCACTAAAATTTTGATGTGTAGCTTCTGCGCCTCCATGGTGCAATGTATTTGCAATTTGGATTAATTTATCGTGCGGTGTATTTTGCAAGGCTGTTGTCATGGCTTCATGCGAAAGTGCTAATCCCCAAGGATTGGAACTTGCAGTGGTAGGCATGATAGAAAGTGTGCCATCGTTTAACATTGCTACATGCTCTCCTGTAAGTAAATGCGTCCATTCCCATGCCTGACAAGATAAGAATGCTGCTCCACCAATAATGGTTAGTATCATGTATTTTTCTACACCCTTTCTGTTCATGTTGTGGCCTTCGTGCACTGCAAGTACCATCGTAACAGAACTAAAGATGAGGATAAAAGTCATCAAACTCACAAAAGCTAAAGGCAAATTTGCATGCCCTGCAAATGGAAAAGAATTAAAAACTTTGTTTGGATCTGCCCAATCATTTACACTAAATCTAATAGTACCATAGCTTATAAGAAATGCTCCAAAAGTAAATGCATCACTCATAAGGAAGTACCACATCATCACTTTACCGTAACTGGCAGCGAACGGACTTCTTCCGCCGCTCCATGATTTTGTGTTTGTTTGAATTGTTGTTGTCGCCATGTTAGTATCAAGTATTTAGTATTCTATTAGTATCAAGTATTTAGTATGAAGTATTTAGACTGTTACTAAATTATTTAAAATCCTATTTATTAATTTAACTCCTTTTCAAATTGAAATACACCCAAAAAGCATTTTATTATTCAACGCTGTTATTGCTAATTTATTTATCTCATTCAGATTAATACAAATTGTATTTATGCAATCTGTAAACTATTTTATTTCGTTTGTAATGCTGTGAAGTGAATGCCTGTAGACACTTTACCAAAAAAAAGTCTTTAAACAAATCCATCAAATAAATTAGACTCTTCCAATAACATTCAACCCTTCTTCATCAATAATCAACCATGTTCAATAACCCTCGACTCTTCTTCAACCCCTCATTTTATCATCAATAAAAATACCAATAAATACAACCACAATATATCTACAAAATGCCAGTACGTACTCATCACTTCTACAGGTATGCTACTATAACTTCTTTTCTTTGTACTAAATGCCAATAGACTCATAACTATCAATGCTACAACTCCTCCTAATACGTGTAAAGCATGTAACCCTACGATGATGTATAAAAAAGAATAAGACACATTTCCTTGCAAAGTAATACCCTTGTGCCACAATTGCTGAAACCCTAATATTTGAAGTGCAATAAATATCACACCTAAAATCATTGTTGAAGCCATCAACATTCTGTACTTACTCATCTCCCTTTCTTTAAAAGAACGAAGTGCAAGTATCATTGTTCCACTACTCAATAAAACAATAGCAGAGCTGTACCAGAAAGCAATAGGCAAATCAAACGTTTGCCAGTTTACTTGGTTTCTCTTTACGATGTATGCACTTGTAAGGCCCGCAAACATCATTAATATACTTGCTATTCCTACCCACAAAGTAAACTTGTGTGGATGTAATCTTTGCTTTTTTTCCATTGCCACAGTTGCCATAATATTAAAAACTAATACGGTTAATTAAAAACTACTATCCTATTTTATCTGCCCAAAGACTTAGAAACACAATCATCAAATAAAAATAAGAACTAAACATTACCATTCTTGCAGATGGTTTATCCATCTTTAAAAATAAAATAACACTTGTATAAACCATCCACACATTACAAGCTAACACAATCCACATGCTGGTTTGTCCTGCCATATGATAAAAATATGGAAGCACGCCAACTGGTATCATCATAGCACTATACATAATTGTCTGCAATGCTGTAAATTTTGTAGGCCCCTTTGAACCTGGCAATAATTTAAAACCTGCGGTAGTATAGTCTTCGTGTGCCAACCATGCAATAGCCCAAAAATGTGGGAACTGCCATAAAAACTGAATACCGAAAAGCACCCAACCTCCTACTTCAAAATTATCTGTAGCTGCTACCCATCCAATAAGACAAGGTAAGGCTCCAGGTATTGCGCCCATAAGTACTGCTATAGAGTTCACTTTTTTTAAAGGTGTATATATAAACCCATAAATAAATAAACTAGCTAGCCCAACCATTGAACTACTAAGGTTAAAAAAGTACCACATCATACCAACACCAATAAGCCCGGTGATAAATGCAAAAGCATAACCTTCAGTTACAGTCATACGACCACTAGCAATTGGTCGCTTCGCCGTACGTTTCATCATTGCATCGGTATCCTTTTCCAATGCTTGGTTTATCGTATTGGCTGAGCCTGTAATCAATAACCCTGCTACAAAAAGTAAAAGAACTGAAAGCAACGTATGCCTTGTATACACTTGCTCATACGGAGCTATTAAAAAACTTACCACGGTACTAAACACAACCATAAAGCTCAGCGTGAACTTCATCAACTGAAAATAATCTTTTACTTTACTAGCTAGCGCAAAAGACGTAGAGTCAGCTATCGTTTTGTTTTCTCCCATTTTTATATATTATCTCCCACTCTTCCAACCCCGCTTTCGCATTTTAAAATGCATTCATTATCACTTTAGCTTATTAGCAAATGTCAAATTAATGCTTAGCTTCATCCTCACCTACAGGTACATCTTGACCAATAAAATCAGAACCATTTTTGTTGTCTCTAGCATAGTCGTAAGCCCAACGATGTACTTCGGGTATTTCACCAGGCCAGTTACCGTGACCAGGGCGAATTGGTGTTGTCCACTCCAAAGTTGTAGCATCCCAAGGATTCATTGTAGTTACTTTTCTTCCTTTCCAAATACTGTAAAAGAAGTTTAGTACAAACAATAATTGAGCTGCAAATACTATCATGGAAACAAAACTTATAAATTCATTTAAGCCACCAAACATTTTGAAAGACTCCCAGTTTTGGAAATCATAATAACGACGGGGCATACCTGCAAGTCCTTCGTAATGCATTGGCCAAAAGATTAAATAAGCACCCACAATCGTAACCCAAAAATGAATATAACCTAACGTGTTATTTAGATATCTTCCAAACATTTTAGGATACCAATGGTAAACACCGGCAAACATTCCAAAGAAAGACGCTACACCCATTACAATGTGGAAATGCGCTATTACAAAATAGGTATCATGTAAGTGTATATCCAAAGCCGAGTTTCCTAAGAAAATACCTGTAAGTCCACCACTAATAAATAAGCTTACAAAACCAATTGCAAACAACATGGCAGGTGTGAAACGAATATTTCCACGCCATAAAGTTGTAAGCCAGTTAAAAACTTTTATTGCAGATGGTACAGCAATCAATAATGTTAGTAATACAAATACAGAACCTAAGAACGGATTTAAACCTGTCACAAACATATGATGCGCCCATACCAAAAAAGCTAATATAGTGATCGCAAACATTGATCCAACCATAGCCATGTAACCAAATATTGGCTTACGACTGTTTATAGCAATAATTTCTGAACTCATTCCCATTGCAGGCAATAAAATTATATACACTTCCGGGTGACCCAAGAACCAAAATAAATGTTGGAATAAAATAGCACTACCGCCTTCATTTGGCAATACTTTTCCTGCTACTACTATATCACTTAAGAAGAAACTAGTACCTAAGTTTCTATCAAATAGTAAAAGTATAGCACCTGATAACAAAACTGGAAAGGACAATACACCAAGTACAGCTGTAAAGAAAAGTGCCCAAATTGTAAGTGGCATTCTCGTCATACTCATACCTTTGGTACGCATATTTAGAATTGTAGTGATGTAGTTTAAGCCTCCAAGTAAAGATGACACAATAAACATAGCCATGCTCACAAGCCACAAGTCCATTCCTATTTTACTACCTGATGAGGCATCGCCTAAAGCACTTAATGGTGGATATATTGTCCAACCACCGCTAGCCGGTCCTGTTTGTACAAACAAAGAGGAAGCCATTATAATAGAAGCTAAGAAGAAGAACCAATAACTTAGGCAATTCAATAGCGGTGAAGCCATATCTCTTGCACCAACTTGCAAAGGAATTAAGAAGTTTGCAAATGTTCCACTTAAGCCTGCTGTTAATACAAAGAATACCAAAATAGTTCCGTGCATAGTTACCAACGCATAATAAAACTCTGGTTGTAATTTGCCGCCCTTAGCCCAATGGCCTAATAAATCTTCTAGCCATGGAAATGTTTCATTTGGGTAGCCCAATTGCAAACGAAATATAACTGAAAAAAGACCACCAACAATAGCCCAAATAATTCCGGTTACAAGAAACTGTTTAGAAATAGTTTTATGATCTAAACTAAAAACATATTTAGAAATAAATGTTTCCTTATGATGATGTTCTCCATGATGTTCATCATGTCCATGTACAATACTGCCTATGGATCCCTCTGTTAAAATTGCTGCCGTACTCATCGTATATAGATTTTAATATTTTTTATTTTGTTTTTGTCATTAATGCTGCTGTTGTAATCACTTTTGCTGAATCAATTACAAGAGGCTTTGGTGCTTTATCTGGAAATAATGTAAAGTATTCAGGGGTTTGTGATGCTATCCATTTATCATAATCTGCTTTGTCTTCTACAACAATTACCCCTCTCATAGAATAGTGACCTTTCCCACACATTTGATCACAACTTATTTCATATACAAAGTTTGCATTACCGGTACGCACTTTCATTTCTTCTGTAGTGTATTGAGGTGTAAACCAAAGTGTGGTAGGTATGCCCGGAACTGCGTCCATTTTCATTCTAAAATGATTTAAACCTACGTCATGAATTACATCTTGTGCACCGATAACTAATTTCACAGGTACATTTTTTACCAAATGCATTTCTGTAGTATGCAAATCATCTAAGCTATTCACATCATTGAAATCTACACCTAAAATATTCCCTGATGGTTTGTTATAATTGGTATATATTTTCTTTCCTAAAATTCCATCCTTGCCTGGGTATCGCATCTCCCAACCAAATTGATGGCCAGTAATTTCAACCACCATGGCATTGTCAGGTGGATTACCAGTCATTTTAAACCAATTTATCAAGCCAAATACAACCAAAACTGTTAAGAAAATCGCCGGTACTGTTGTCCACAACAACTCTAACTTAGTGCTGTGTGCAAAGAAGTAAGCCTTCTTTGTTCTATCCTCTTGGTATTTAAAAGCGAACCAAAACAATAATATTTGAGTAATAACAAATACAACACCTGTAACACCAATAGTAAGGTAAAGCATGAAATCTATTTTCTCACCCTCTACTGATGCAGAACCTTGAGGAAAAAGGGTTTTCTTAAAATACCATTCATTACATATATAGACTCCTATCAATCCTAATATTAGAAAAGCAATCAATAAGAAACCATTTATTTTATTGGTTTGCTTACGGGTTGTGTCTTCTCCTTTTAATACACTTACATACTCACTTGCTTTTGCAATCTGAAAAATGACTACAAAAATCATTACTACGATAGCTAAAATAAATAGTTCTTTCATTTTTTATTTTTTTTTAACTGTTAACCACATTTACGAGATTAACTGTTTATACTTTCTTTATTAAGAGCAATTTTTAAAAATAAAATGCTCAATTTTTTCCTTTAAATTAAGTGTGATGTATCATACTCTCTTTTAAGAAAGGATGATTTTTTTGAACCAAAGAATTTTTAGTAAGATAATTACCTACACCCCACATTATTAATCCTATAAACAAACAAGGTACACCAAACTCAAAAGGCATAAGCTCTGCTTTATTCCCCAACACACCTGGCATTATCATTTGATAAAAATCTATCCAATGTCCAAAAATGATCAAAATAGCTACGAAAGTTACAACTGTCCAGTTTCTCTTCGAACCTTTTCTCATTAAGATTAAAAAAGGAGCTAAGAAATTCACAACCAAGTTAAAAAAGAAGATACCGTGGTAAGGGCCGCTTTTCGTAGCTGTTCCTATTCTATCTACAAAATATCTCGTTTCCTCAGGCTGGTTACTATACCAAATAAGCATGTATTGATCAAACCACAAATAAGTCCAGAATACAGAAAATGCAAACATGAATTTTCCGATATCGTGCAAATGCTCTTCTGTTACATATTCTAGTTGCCCTCTATTTTTTAAGAAGATTATAAATATTGCAATTAACGACATACCAGATACAAATGTACTTGCAAATGTGTACCAACTATACATAGTGCTATACCAATGAGGATCTATACTCATCAACCATAACCAAGGAGTAACAGAGCCTACAGATAAACCAAAAAACACTACATAGTAAGATGCATAAGTAAAGTTTATGTCAATCCATTTTTTTGCTTGAACATGATCCATTGGTCCTTCGCTGTCTGATTTTAAACTAAGTGACCTCATTTTGCGACCTAGTAAGGACCACAAACCAACCGAAAGTGCAGACCATACTAAGAAAAAAGTTGGATTCAAGAAACCATGTTTTCCATTTAATATTTTATCGAAGGTGCCAGAACCCTTTACATACAAACTAGCATCTAGCCAGTGGTAAATATCTGTTCTACCACCAAGGATTATTGCTAACAAAATTAAAAAGGTTATAAGACCAAGAATTGGAACAACGCTCGAAATAGCCTCTGGCACACGCTTTAAAGCTACTTGCCAACCACCCATTGCCAAAGTTGTAACACAAATAAAGAACATACTTGCATTTGCTATTAATGTAAAATATACACTGTTTTGCAAAAGTACTGCCCAAAACCTAGTACTACTATCGCCACCAGCTCCATGTGCAGGATGTGATAATGGAGACAATGCAATGAAGCCATAGAGTACGGCTATTAAGCCTACTACTACAAGCCCCCATGTCCATTTTTTGTAACTGCCCGGTAATTGAAAAGAATTATTCATCTAAAATATTTTTATATAAAAGCTTTGTTTACTAGTTCTATTTTTTAACAATTGCAGCTGAATCCGTTGCTGCTTTCTCGGTTGCTGGTTTTGGTTGTAATGTTCTTATATACTTTACAATCATCCAACGTTGAGCTCTTGTTACCTGTGATGCATAACCACCCATTAAGTTTCTACCATAAGTAATTGAATGAAACATTGTTCCATCTGTCATTTTTATATATGCATCTGTAGTTAAATTTGCTACACCCCCAATGTGACCTGCACTTGCAATTGGGCCTGCTCCTCCACCATTTGAACCATGGCAAATAGCACAATTCACATTAAACAATCTTCCTGCTTCTGCCATTTCTTTTTTAGACATTACAACGGTGTCGTAAGGATTTTTCATTGATGCACTTGCACTATAATATCCAGTGGTATCACTTGGCATTGTTGAGGGAAATAAATCTCCTCTTTTTATGGTGCCTGCAGGTGGTAAGTTGTTATAGAATATTTGATCTCCACCTTTTTTATACATATTCATAGTAAACTTATTGCTATCTCTAGGTGCATAGCTCTCGTAAGCTCTGCTATATGACATATCAGGCATATAAATTCTACCGGGTTCTCTACGCACTCCGTCGCAACTTGTAAATACAGTTACCCCTAGTGCAAGTGCTGTGATTATGTATGTTATTTTTTTCATTTAGTTTGTATCAATTAACCTTTAAGAATTATACCTTTTGCTTACAAATTTTTATTAATAACCAAGTTCTTCTCTGTACAATTTTTGTTCTCTATCGTATCTGCCTATCCACCATCCAGATTCTGCAACTTGTGTGTTTATATCCATTGCACCGTTAGCTTGTAAAAAACCTTTCAATTCATCTTCATTTGTTTTATCTGTACATTCTATTACCATTACAAAATGATCATCTGTAGCACGTGGGCTAAAATGATGCTTCTTTACAAATGGGGAAAGTTGGCATAAATAACAAAAAGTAAGTACCATGCCTACAGCAGAAAATAACACCGTAAGCTCAAACATAATTGGAATCCAAGCTGGCAATGCGAAGTGTGGCTTACCTCCAATGTTAAGTGGCCAATCTTTTGTAAATACCCAGCTTATAAAACTTAATGCAGTTGTTGTGCCCATAGCTGCATAAATAAAACCAGCAGTATGAATACTTGTTTCTCTTAATCCCAATGCATGGTCTAAACCATGTACAGGAAACGGTGTATAAACATCATGGATTTTGTAGCCAGCTTTTCGTACGTTCTTAACCGCAGGAAAAAGCACCACTTCATCATCGAATGATCCTACCACAAATTTTTTAATTCCGCTCATTTTTAATTAATGATTTATAATTAATAATTTTTCTTAACTGGCAAATTGTCTTAATGTGCGTGCTCAACTTCTTCAATATAAAAACGTTCTGCATCTGATTTTTCAATGTCAGTCATCTTCATTTTGTAACTTTCTCCACTCGTTTTTAATACTGACTTTATCTCAGCTACAGCAATTACAGGGAAGTATTTTGCAAACAAGAAGAAACAAGTAAAGAATAATCCGAAAGTTCCAAGATAGAAACCTATCTCATAAATACTAGGACTATAATATGTACTCCAACTTGATGGCAAGAAATCTCTATATACCGATGTAACAATAATTACAAAACGCTCATACCACATACCAATGTTTACAATAATGCTCATAAAGAACGTAACAGTAATATTTCTTCTTAATTTTTTGCTCCAGAATAACTGTGGAGAAACCACATTACAGAACATCATTAAATAATAACTCCAGCCATAAGGACTAAAAATATTTCCTCTGTTTTCAAAGAAAGCTGCAAGCTCATAAGGATTTTGTCCGTACCATGCAATGAATAATTCAGTTAAATAAGCAATACCTACAATACTTCCCGTAAGTACAATTACTTTATTCATTGCTTCAATATGCCCAATAGTAATATAATCATTTAACTTCCATACTTTTCTTACAACTATAAGTAGCGTTTGCACCATTGCAAAACCCGAGAAGATAGCTCCTGCTACGAAATAAGGAGGGAAAATTGTTGTATGCCAACCAGGTACTATTGATGTAGCAAAGTCAAAAGATACAATGGTATGTACAGAAAGTACAAGCGGTGTACTTAAACCTGCCAAAACAAGAGAAAGTGATTCGAATCTTTGCCAATGTTTTGTGCTACCTGTCCACCCAAATGCTGCAACACCATACATCATTTTACGGAATTTTGTTTTTGCTCTATCCCTTACAGTCGCAAAATCTGGCAACAAACCAGAGTACCAAAACAATAATGAAACGGTAAAATAGGTTGAAATTGCAAATACGTCCCACAACAATGGCGAGTTAAAGTTCACCCAAAGTGGACCTCTCGTATTTGGATAAGGAAGAACGAAAAAAGCCATCCACACTCGACCCATATGCCAAATTGGAAACTGACCAGCACACATTACAGCAAAAATTGTCATTGCTTCGGCAGCACGGTTTACACCAGTTCTCCACCCTTGTCTAAACAACAATAAGATGGCAGAAATAAGTGTTCCTGCGTGACCAATACCAACCCACCAAACGAAATTGGTAATATCCCAACCCCAACCAATGGTTTTGTTTAAGTTCCATTGGCCTATACCATAAGTTACCTCACGATAGATGCTGTAAACGCCAAACAACAATAAAGCTACACTGATGTAAAAACCAATGTACCAAAGTCGGCTGGGTTTCGCCTCTATAGGACCAATGATATCTTCCGTTACCTGATGATAGGTTTTATTACCATCTACCAACGGTTCCCTTTGTTGCGATTCGTACTTTAATAATGACATATTTCTTTTAAGATTTTAGATGTTAGACTTTAGATAATAGATGTTTTACATCAGACAAAAGACTAAAATCGTTGTCAACTTTTGATTTTTAGTGTGCTACTTCTACTTTTTTCTCTACTGCCTTTTCTTCTTTGTGTGCTCCTCCATTTTCATGCTTCGCTGCTATATGATGCACTTCTCTTTCATTACCATTGTTTACTTCTCTATCTGTATTTCTTATTTTAGCTAAGTAACTCACGTTTGGAAGAACGTGCAATTGCTCCATAACATAGAAATTACGATTTACTTGCTCTACGTTTCTTGTTTTGTAAATCTCACTTTCCTTATCATTCATATTACCAAAAGTTATGGCGTTTGTAGGACATGCTTGAGCACATGCTACTTTTACATTTCTAATCAAAGATGGATCTTGTTGCTTTTTAGCTTCCAACTTTGATTCTTGTAAACGCTGAACACAGAAAGAACATTTTTCAATCACACCTCTTGAACGAACAGTTACATCTGGATTTAATACCATTCTTGTAAGGTCATCATTTACATGATTTGTAACTTCATTTAGATCAGTTCCTATCAAAGGCTTTTGATTATCTGCAAAACTATCTGCACCTGTATAATCCAACCAATTGAAACGACGAACCTTGTAAGGACAGTTGTTTGCACAATATCTTGTACCAATACATCTGTTATAAGTCATTTGATTTAAGCCTTCGCTGCTATGGTTTGTTGCTGCTACCGGACAAACATTCTCACATGGAGCATTGTCGCAATGCTGGCACATCATAGGCTGGAAAATTACATCTGGGTTTTCTACATCTCCCGTAAAATATCTATCTATTCGAAGCCAATGCATCTCATGCGCTCTTTGTACTTGTATTTTACCAACAACACTTACATTGTTTTCAGCATTACAAGCTACTACACATGCGCTGCATCCTGTACAAGTGTTCAAATCTATATTCATCCCCCATTTAGCCCCGGGTCTTTCATACTCGGGGTAAATTGTAGCATCTTTTACAAAATCCTCTTTTCCCTTTGGCGTAATTTCCTCTAGCTCTGCCCTCATTTCTGCTAAAACTTCCTCCGGATTTTTCTTATAGCTTTCTAAATTTGTTTCATAAATAACTGGGCGCCCCTCAGTAAATCCATGCACCTGTGTTTGAGCAACAGGATAAGTATTTCCCGTTTTTTCCACTTTCGCTGGGGCATTATATAAGAAAGTTGTACCATCAAATGTAACCATTGGATATGCATTCTTACCTGCGTTATATGCTGCACGCCCTATTCTTTCATAATTTAAATCTGAATCTGTAGCATCTGTAGTACTTGCACGACCATAACCAACTGCAATAGCAACTGTATTTGCATTTATGCCCGGAATAATTACTGTTGGTAATTCTAAAGTAACTCCATTAACTGTAATCTTTAATACGGGTTTTTCTGGCTCTACTTCATATTTATCTGCATCCTTTTTACTATTTGGATTTGCAACATCAAAGCCAAATAATTGTTTTGCAAGTGATGGAGAAACCATTGCATAATTATCCCAAGTTACTTTTGTAATTGGATCTGGCACTTCTTGCAAAAAAGGGTTGTTAGATTGAGCACCCGTTCCTTGAGATACTTTTTGGTATAAAACAACTTCAAATTCTCCTGTTTTTGTAGCTTCAATTTTTGTAGTCGCCGCTTCAAGGAAAGAACCATTATATGTAGCGCCAGATGTATTTATATTTTTAATTTCAAAAACACCATCTTGCAAAGCCTTATCCCAATTGTTTTCGGAACCAAGCTTTGCAGCCCAATAATTTTTATAATAAATTTCGTAAGGGTCTGTAAGTGCTAATGATGTTCCTTGTACGTATCCTTTGGCTACACTATCTTTTACAGTGGCAACTGCAGGTGCAGCAGGTGTACTCCAGTTTAATAGTGCTGTTTGAAAATGCCTAGTCTTGAACAAAGGATTAATCAACGGTTGGATAATACTAATATAACCTGTAGTTACCTCTGTATCTCCCCAACTTTCCAACCAATGATGTGCAGGTAAAATAAATTTGCATTGCTCTGCAGTTTCATTCATGGTTGTATTGAAAGAAACACTTAACGGTAATTTAGCCATTGCTGCATTAAACCCTTTTGCATCAGCATAAGAGTAAGAAGGATTACAGTCGTAAACCATTACTCCACCTACTGTTCCTGCATTAATATCAGCTACAAGCTTTACCATATCACCATCAATACCCTTGCGAGTATTTGTTGTAGCACCCCAATTAATTGTGGTACCATTGGCACCTATCGCCTCATTAATAGCATTTACTACCAATTGTATATTTACATCATTGCTACCACAAACTACCAAAGCGTTTCCTTTGGCAGCCGCTAATTGCTTTGCTGTTTCTTCTATTCCTTTTGTAAGCCTTGCGTTTGCAAAAGGTTTTGCAGTAACAGTACCGCCCAACTTTGACAATAAGGCCAAGGCAACATTACCAGTTTCTGATGGCTTGTGTGTGTATCTATCATCTGCATTGCTACCAGTTAAGCTCATCATACTTTCAAAATGCACGTGACGGCTAAGTTCTGGCTTATCACCTTTTACTTTTTTATTCTCTGAATACTGCTTGCTAAATTCAGTTGGTGTAAGCCAAGTACCTAAGAAATCTGCACCTAAACTTACTATTAGTTTCGCCTTATCAAAACGATACTGAGGCAATACTCTTTTACCATAAGAAGCCTCATTTGCTTGCAACATACCACTATAACTTACTGCATCGTATTGTACGTGGCGACTTCCAGGATATTTTGTTAGAAATTCGGATATAATTTGTAAAGTAGAAGGAGAGTGAATAGTAGAGGTAAGTAGCACCAATGATTTACCTGCTAAGCTTGTAATAGCTTCAGTTATTAAGTTATCAAAGTTTTCAAAACTTGTTACTTCTTTGTATTCTTTTCCAACTTTTTGTAATGGATGGCGAAGACGAGTAGGATCATATAAATCTAAAACTGATGCTTGTGATTGTGCACTTGTAGCACCAAATGTAAGAGATGACAATTCATTTCCTTCAATTTTAATTGGCCTACCATCTCTTTGCTTTACTACAACGCTTATCGCATCACCGCCGTTTACATAAGTAGAAGCATAATAATTTGCAACACCAAGCACAACATCGTCCGGTCTTTGAAGATAAGGTACCGCTTTTCTTACTGGCATTTCGCAACTCGCCGCTATTGCAGCAGCAGCAGTACTGAAGCCTAAGTATTTAAGAAAATCCCTTCTTGGAGTTTTTGCATCCAGTAAACCCTTACCGTCTAAGTCTTCTAGCGGAAGTAGTTCTTCTTGAAATTCATTCTCGGTAGATTGTTTAAATCTATCTGATTGATTAAGATCTCCAAAATTTTGCCAATACTGTTTATTGCTCATACTCTTTTTTAATGTGATAATATGCTAGTATGCTAATGTGCTAATTTTTTAGATTTGTAACACTACAATTTTGTCGAAGGTTACATCAGCACATTATCAGATTAGCTAATTAGCTAATTATTTTAATAGTGACATTTCTGACACTCAGTACCACCTATTTTTTCAACAGTTACGCTATCCATTTTATGATTTTTTATATCCGTATGGAATTTCTCGTAAATGCTGTAAAATTTATTACCTGTACTATCGTCTTTGTTATAAAAATCTACTTTGCTCTCTCTATGGCAATTAATACACCATCCCATACTCAAGTCTGAGAATTGATATACTTCTGGCATTTCTTGGATATTACCATGGCAAGTTTGACAATTTTGTTTACCTACTTTTACGTGTTGGCTATGGTTAAAATAAACATGGTCAGGTAAGTTATGAATTTTTACCCACTCTATTGGATGGGCGCCATCTGGTATTCCATCTTTGTTATTATCAGGATTATACTCCTTTTTGGTAGGGTTCCATCCTGCGTATGAATATAATTTTTGTATTTCTGCTGTACCATTTACAGATGTACCATCAGCCTTTGTAATAGGCTCTCCTTTGTATTCTTTTATTGCCATATGACAATTCATACAAACATTTACAGAAGGTATGCTACCGCTTTTGCTATCTTGAGTACCGCCATGGCAATACAGACAGCTAATTTGATTTGTGCCAGCATGTACTTTATGAGAATAATAAATTGGCTGCTCTGGCTGGTAATTTTGCATACGACCACTGCTCATAGCACCTTCTACAATAAAGTAAAAACCAAGACCCGATAAAAATAATATGAGGGTCATTAAATATGTCTTATTTCTATAAAATGGAACTGGCTCCCCGCGACGAATCCCTTCTTTGTCATCTGATAATTTGCGAAGGTTGCTGTTTACTTGTAATAATATAAATGCAGCAATAGCAAGTATTAGTGTAAGAATACCAAAAAGCAAAGAATTATTCCCACTATCTTCAGCCCCACTTGCTCCACCACTAGCGCCTGCTGTTTGCACTGGAGGTTTGTACGCATCTACATAATCTAAAATAGCATCTATCTCAGCCTTCTTTAAATTTGGATAGGCAGTCATTACAGTAGGCTTCCACTTTTCAAACAAAGTTTTTGCATATGCATCAGTAGCAATCATACCTGCAGGATTTGCTACCCATTTGTAAACCCAATCAGGCGAAGGTTCTCTCTTTCTGGAACCTTGAAGTGCAGGACCAGTATAATCAACGTCTGGCTTGTGGCAATTAGCGCAATTAGCTTTAAAAAGTGCTTCCCCTTGTGCAAATGCAGTATTATTTGAAATAAAACCAATAAGGATAAGGCTTGCTATAAACCTAAAAATGAGTTTTTTGTAATGAATCATACTCTAGAGCCGGGTTTTTTTGGTAGAAAAGGGCTATTCCGCGTGCAAAAATAAGATACGATGTTGACAAACTATCAACATTTTTGCTTTTTTTTAAGAAAATATTATACTTACAACTGCTAAATCAAGCAGGGCTTGAAATTTGATTGTCATAAATATGTAATGAAATGTTTTAAAATAATTTTTTTAGCGATCAAATTTGATTTGCCAACTTTTTGAATGATTTTTGCGCCATGTTTAGAAAACTGCAAGAGAAATGGAAAGTGAGCCCAATAAACTTATTTTTAATTATAACTACATTTGCCCTTGGGGGCACTTTGTGTGGTAAGGTTGGCGGTTATTTGCTATCTCTGACACCTTTAGACAAAGGTGCCCTTTGGGGGTTTTTTTATATTATATTAATAACATTACTTTGGCCAATATCTGTAATTTTAGTTAGTATTCCTCTTGGCCAGTTTTCTTTTTTTAAAAATTATTTGCAAAAAGTGTTTGTAAAACTCGGTGGTCAAAAGAAAACTTAATTAAACATGAACATAGCCATATTTGCTAGCGGAGCTGGCAGCAATGCTGCTGTTATAATAAAAAACTTAAATCGCTATACAGTTAACAATGATGTTGCAATCTCCCTAATAGTTACCAACAATGCTGACTCCGGGATTTTAGATATTGCAAAAGCAAACAATATTCCTTCAGAGATAATTAAGCTTAAGCGTAAAAGCGAGGAGGATACTTTATTTCTTTATACAGAATTATTAAAAAAATACCATATTGATTTTATCGTGTTGGCAGGATATTTAAAAAAAATACCTACGGAATTAATAAAAATATTTCCTGAGAAAATTATAAATATTCATCCTGCATTATTACCTGCTTATGGCGGTGCTGGCATGTATGGCATGCGTGTACATGAAGCGGTTATAGCTTCACATGAAAAAGAAAGTGGTATCACGATACATTTTGTAGATGAGATTTATGATAATGGTAAAATAATTTTTCAAGCAAGATGTAATGTAGAGCCAGGGGAAAATGCGCCCTCATTGTCAAAAAAAGTACAAAAGTTGGAGTATGAAAATTATTCTAGGGTAATTGCGAATGTTCTTACTTCTCAAAATCCTGTTAAATAAATACTACAGATTAGATTCTTTATTTTTTGCGGCGTAATATTACCTACTAAAACAATTTAATTGCGTATTATTTTTACCTTTTCTCTTTTATTTTTTGTCTCATTTTCTGCAATTGCTCAAATTGTAATTAGTGGAAATGTACTAGATAAAGGTAAAATAAATTACGTGGAGGGTGTCCGTGTGTTTACAAATTCGGGCAAAATAGCAATAACAGATACTCTTGGTCATTACAGCATTTCTGCAAATAAAGATGACTCCATTTATTTTGTTTACAATGCTAAACCCACACAAAAATTTTCAATAAATAGCATCGTCAGTCCCGGTCAATTTGACATTTCACTTCACTTAGAAGTAAAAAGTAAATATAGTGTGCTCAAAGAAGTTGTTGTGTATTCCAAATCTTACAAAAGAGATTCTCTTGAAAACAGAGAAACTTATGCAGAAGTTTTTAATTTTCATAAACCAAAATTTGAAACCTCTACACTTCCCGGCGGCGGAGTTGGATTTGATGCTAATGAATTGTTTAATTTATTCCGTTTTAAGCGAAATAAAAGAATGCAAAAATTCCAAGATCGTTTAGAAGCTGATGAAAAAGAACGTTATGTAAATTACAGATTCAGCAAAACTTTTGTAAAAAGAATTACTCAATTAAAGGGCACTTCATTGGATACTTTCTTGGTTTGGTATCGTCCAAGCTTTTTATTTGCTAGCTCAAGCAGTGTGATTGATTTTAATCAGTATATCTTAAATTGTCTTTATCAATATAGAAGAATAATGGGACTTAAAACTCCTTATAGCTCAGGAGAAGGTATTTTACCGAAACGAAAAGAGAAAAGCGACTTAACTAATATTGGTTTGAATGAGCCACAGAAACAATAAATGTTTAATAATATTTACTGAAAATTCTTAGTAAGATTTTTTAAACCGTAAACTAACTATAAGTGCTTTTGTTTCTACAATTAATAGTTCTTTACTTTATCCAAAGCTCCTATTATTTTAGTAGAAAGGTCTCCACTTTTTTTAATTCTTTTTCCTTCTATTAAATTTTAATAGTTCACCAGCCTTTCCACCATTTCCCCCAATCGAGTATAGGCCATAAAGTTTTTTTCTAATACTAAATTAAATGGAATAGGTGAATCCATGCTTGCACAACGTAGTACAGGTGCATCTAATTTATCGAAACAATTTTCCCCTATCCAAGCAGCAATTTCTCCGCCAAAGCCACCTGTGAGTGTATCTTCATGTAACACAATTACTTTACCTGTACGCACTACAGCATTGCGAATAGCATCATAATCTAAAGGCAACAAAGAGCGTAAATCTAAAATATCTATGGAAATATTTTTATTTTTTCCTGCATAATCCAAAGCCCAATGTACTCCGGCTCCATAAGTAATTATTGAAACATCTTCTCCTTTTTGCACATGCCTAGCTTTACCAATTTCAATTTCATAATATTCATCTGGCACTAGCCCACTTATACTTCTGTACAATGCTTTGTGTTCAAAAAACATTACAGGGTTTGGGTCATTTATAGCCGCTATCAACAATCCTTTTGCATCTTCTGGTGTGCAGGGATAAACCACTTTAAGTCCTGGTGTATGTGCAAACCATGCCTCATTGCTTTGGCTATGAAAAGGTCCTGCACCAACGCCTCCTCCTGTTGGCATCCTTATAACTACATCTGCATTTTGTCCCCAACGATAGTGAATTTTTGCAAGGTTATTTATTATTTGATTAAAGCCTACTGTAACAAAATCTGCAAATTGCATTTCCATAACAGATTTATATCCTTCCAAACTTAAGCCGAGCGAACTCCCTACTATAGCACTTTCACATAAAGGTGTATTACGCACACGAGCCTTTCCAAAGAGGTCTACAAAACCCTCTGTCACTTTAAATGCTCCTCCATATTCTGCAATATCTTGCCCCATCAAAACTAATTTCTTATGCTTTTGCATGGATTGTTTTAGCGCATCTGAAATTGCGTTTATGAATTTTTTTTCTGATACAGGTAGTGGGTTATTTGATATAAGTTGAGCGTTGTCAACAACTCGTAACCCTGAATTCACAAGTCGGAACTTATAAACATCCCTCAATTCCTCCTCCGTATTTGCAACAATTGCTTTTACATTATTTGCAATGGCTAATTCAGTTTCAATATAAGTTTTTATCTCTGCTTTTATTTTAAATATATCTTCTTCAGCCAACACATTTTCTTCTAATAGCCAAGCTTCATAATTCTTTACTGGGTCTCTCTTTTCCCACGTTGTAAATAATGCAGGGGGTACATATTTTACGCCGCTAGCTTCTTCATGCCCACGCATACGAAAGGTCATGCACTCTATTAAATAGGGCTTTTGATTAGTTATACAATATTCTCTTACACCTTTTATTGTATCATACACTTCTAACAAATTGTTTCCATCAATTCTAATACCTTCCATACCATATCCTTTAGCTTTATCAACTAAATTTTCGCAACGATATTGCTCAGATGTAGGTGTACTAAGTCCGTAACCATTATTTTCTATCACAAAAATAACTGGCAAGTCCCATACGGCGGCAGTGTTTAATGCTTCATGAAAATCTCCTTCGCTAGTACCACCATCACCGGTAAATGCTAAGGATACTTTATTTTTTTTATCTAGTTTATATGCAAGCGCCACTCCATCTGCGATAGCAAGCTGTGGGCCAAGGTGAGAAATCATTCCGCACACAAAATGCTCTTTGCTACCAAAATGAAAACTTCGCTCTCTGCCTTTGCTATATCCTTCTTTATTACCTTGCCATTGCATAAATAACTTACTTAGTGGCATATTTCGCCCTGTGAAAACACCTAGGTTTCTATGAAGAGGCATGATCCACTCGTCCTGATCCATAGCGGCCGTAATGCCTACTGATATTGCTTCTTGACCAATACCACTAAACCATTTAGATATTTTTCCTTGCCTTAAAAGCAACAACATTTTTTCTTCTATCATGCGGGGAAGCAAAATAGATTTGTACAATGATATTAGCTGTTCGTTGGATAACCCTTTGTTTGAAAAATTCATGCTACGAAGATAGAACCTTGGGAGATAAATAATAAATAGAAAACAATCAAAATTTATTTAATACCTCCTTCGTATTTATAAGAGTCAAATAGCATTGGCCAAAACGAGTACTGCAGCGGCATTATTCTGAAAGTAAAATGGACTACATATAGATTTAATTGGTATAATATCAAAAAAATTACAATCGGCTAAAAATAAAACTGTCCCCAAAACATTTCAGATTTGGAGACAGCTTTAAACCAAACATAGGATATCAACTAATTATGCAAAGTGATGGTAGGTATTGTTGTTTCTTTATTCTTTTTCACCTCTATGTTGGATATAGTAGTATCTAAATAACCATTGGAACCGCTAAACTTTATTTTATATGTACCTTCTCTTAGTCCTCTAATTTTATACTCACCATTATTTTCAGGAATTGCTGAAGCAGAATCGGTTGTATTGTAAATTTTTACAAACGGCCGAGCTACTGCTGGCAGCACCTTGCCTTTTATTTTTCCAAATTGATTCTCGCAAAAAACTTTTAAGTATGGCTTTAAGAAATATTCGCCATTTCTAAATTTAATAGACTCACACACATCAAAATCTAACCACAAAGCTGTTTGATTATTTGCATTGTAATCTTGCTGGTCTTTCTTTATTTTTATATAGATATACTTATTTGTACCGGCTAATAAGCTTAGTGGAAAGCTATTTCCACTTACTACAACACTGTTACTTATGCCAAGGGTAATTCTAATTTTCTTAATCTTTTTTGCAGGAATGTTTCCATTTGCTAATAAGGTATCTATACCATTTCTCAATTTTAATATATTGTAAACACCTGGCCTTATGGTTAAAGTATCCCAAGTTCCATAATTATCTTGATGAGTGTTGTCATCGTCTCCATCATCGTCATTATCATCATTGCCATTATCATTATCGTCATAGCTTCTACTAGGATCAATTTTTACTTCAACCGCTTTTATATCTATAAAAACAGCATCATAATTACAAGGATCATCAGTAAGAAATACAGATAGATTTCTATTGCTAGTGTTGTCTGCCGTTGAAGATTCTTTTTGGCATGCTGAAAACATAATTACAACAGCGAAAAAAAAGGATGTAAGGATTAAAGCGGGTTTTTTAAGACTTTTCATAGGTTTAATTTTTAAGAGGTTTAAAATATTGTAGGCTTAGTTATGAATGATAGGTATAATTAGGTGATTCAATAAATGTTTTTTGTTTATATGCAAATCGATTGCCAATATTTGTTAAATAGGGTTAACGTTCAAACATTAATGAATTTGTAAACATTTGAAAGCATTGGTTCCTTTAAAAATAGAGACGTTAAATGGTTAAGATAATTGCTTAGGTGTCTGGTGTTTTGAAATACAAGTGTTATCTCTTAAATTTGTTTGAATCAGAAATTATTACTTCAAACAAATCACATATGCAAAAAACAAAACTTAGCACACTTGCGGAAACTTTAATAGGCTCTGAAATTGTAAAACTTGGAGGCATTATTAAGGACAAAATAAGCAAGGGCGAAAGTATTTATAATTATACTATTGGAGATTTTGATTCAACACAGTTTCCTATTCCAACAGCATTAAAAAATGAAATAAAAAAAGCATATGATGATGGTTTTACAAGTTATCCTATTGCTGATGGAGAAACAGATTTGAGAAAAGCCGTTGCAGGATTTATACAAAAAAAAGAAGGCTTAGCATTTGATTTGTCAGAAATATTAATTGCTGCTGGTGGCAGACCCCTTATATATGCAGCATATAGGGCTATTGTAGATAAAGGTGACAAAGTCATTTACCCAATACCTAGCTGGAATAATAATCACTATACACATTTCACAGAAGGGCAACACGTTGTAATAGAAACTACTAAAGAAAATAATTTTATGCCTACTGCGGAGCAAATAAAGCCGCATATAAAGGGAGCTTCGCTTATTGCCTTATGTTCTCCCTTAAACCCTACAGGTACCGTTTTTACAAAAGAAGGGTTGGAAGAAATATGTGATATTATTTTAGAAGAAAATGCGCAACGAGGAGCAGATGAGAAAAAATTGTATTTAATGTATGATCAAATTTATTGGACATTAACTTTTGGCGATACCATTCATTACAACCCAATAAGCTTAAGACCTGCAATGAAACCATTTACTGTATTTGTAGATGGTATTAGCAAAGCTTTTTCGGCTACAGGTGTTCGTGTGGGCTGGAGCCTTGGGCCAACAGAGGTTATTTCGAAAATGAAAGCCATAAATAGCCATGTGGGTGCATGGGCGCCAATGGCAGAACAAAAAGCTGTTGCAAAATTTTTGATACAAGAGGATGAAGTAGAAAATTATTTTTCGCACTTTAAAAGTGAGATTGAATATAGATTAAATCACATTTACGAAGGATTTATACAATTAAAAAATGAAGGCTATGCCGTTGATGTAATTGCTCCGCAAGCGGCAATTTACCTTAGTGTACAAATAAATCTTGTAAGTAAGAAAGTAGGTGAAAAAGTTTTACAAAACCAAGCCGAGGTTACTGCTTATATTTTAGATGCGGCTAAATTAGCCATCGTACCATTTAATTGTTTTGGTACAGATGCAGAAAATAGTTGGTACAGAATAAGTGTAGGATGTGTAAAAAAAGAAGAAATTAATGAAATGCTAGGAAAACTAAGGTTTGCATTAGAAAAGGCAAAATAAACTTAGTTTTTATTACTAAAGAATATAAAAGGTTTTGTCAATTTATTTTGGCGTAATATCTTTTTTATATCGACGGCTTTTTTTACAATTTTATATCTATTGAGGTCAAGTACTTCGTGTGCATTTACGAAATTATCTAATCTTTCAGTGGTAAAGAGTAGATTATTAAGTTGCATTACTTCTCTATCAATATCTTGCTGAGACATTGCACGTTCACGAAACATAACTAAGAGATCCCTATTTGAAGTCATTACAAGTTATTTTTAATAGCCTACCATGCCAGAGCAACCACAAGAGCGCTTTTTAGATGCCGCACAACCAGTAGCCGACAAGAGTACTATTGCGATGATAGCAAAAAATGCTAATTTTAAAATATTTTTCATATTCAAATCTACTTATAAACGCAAACACTTCAAAAAAAGTTTGCTATTTCTATATGAGAAATTCAAAGATTAACAATTTTAATATAAAAAAGAAAGTGCTTGTTGCGCCGTTAGATTGGGGTCTGGGCCATGCCACTCGTTGTATTCCCATTATAAATGAACTCCTTGCACAAGGCCATAAAGTTTTTATAGGAGCAGAAAAAGCAGGGGCCGCCTTGCTTAGAAATGAATTTCCAAACCTGCAAATTTTACCACTTGGTGGCTATAATATTTCTTATAGTAAATCTAAAAAAGGTTTCCTAATAAAACTGTTTAGTCAAATTCCAGCAATAAAAGCAGCAATAAAAAATGAAAAAAGATGGTTGCAAAATATAATTACGGAATATAAAATAGATGTTGTTATTTCTGATAATCGCTATGGGCTATACAATAAAAACATTTACTCCATATTTATTACACATCAACTATACATATTAACAGGAAATCGTTTGTTCAATAAGATTGCTCAATACTTAAATTATGCTTATATAAATAAATTTGATGAATGCTGGGTGCCAGATAATGCAGAAGAAAATAATCTCGGAGGAATTTTATCACACCCAAGTGAATTTCCCAAAACAGCAGTAAAATATATTGGTATACGCTCTAGATTTGAAAAAACAGACACAGAAAAAATTAATGATATAGCTATCATTCTTTCTGGACCTGAACCACAGCGGACTATTTTTGAAAACATTCTAATAGAGCAACTGAAAGAAAGTAAATTAAAAATTGTTATTGCAAGAGGATTACCATTGGCAAAAGATAAACTACATACAAACAATGATAACATTGAAATAATAAACCATTTACCTGCTGCTGCCTTAAGTGTGTTAATACAATCATCAAAAATAATAGTTGCAAGAAGTGGTTATACTACCGTAATTGATTTAGCCGTATTGCAACACAAGGCAATTTTTGTACCTACACCTGGGCAAACGGAACAAGAATATTTAGCAGCATATTTAGCAGAAAAAAAATACTGTATTTCTGCAAATCAAGATGAACTTTTAATAATACAAGAAATTGATAAATTAAATTCAATCAAACTTAATCCATACCCCATTGGCAATATTACTTTATTAAAAAAGGCTATTGCTTCGCTGCAATAACAAAACCGTTTTTATTTTTATCATTACTACCAATAATTGTTTTGGCTGAGGTTGCAAAAAAAGAAAATGAAATATTACCCATTTCGAGTTGAATTGTTTCTAGCATTGCTCTATAACTCAAATCAGCTTCGCACAAAATTACATTGCTAATATTATGCTCAGTTATCATTTTTTTTAAATTTTTGAAAGAAAATATTAGGTCATTCAAATTCATTGTATGAACTAATTTCTCATTTATAAGCAAGAGTTTTTCCACCTCATATATTTCGGTAGTATTGCCTATAATAAGGGTTTTAGTTATTCTTATAGGCTCCTCATTTTTTATAAACCAATTTTTTACAATGGCAATATTTTTTCTAAAGAAAACACCTATATAAATAAACAACTTTAATAGTAGGCTTTTGCTATAATGCTTATCTACAAATAGTTTCATGGCACCGTAAAAGTGTTTGAAATATGCATTAGATTTTTTTGTAGTACTCTCGCCTTTAAAGTGAAGTATAGTTGTCTCGCCTAAATAATAATTTTTAAAGCCAGCATTTTTTATTCTGTAGGAAAGATCAATATCTTCTCCATACATAAAAAAATCTTCATCAAATCCATTTGTTGCAAGAATGACTTTTCTGCTAAGCATCATAAATGCACCAGCCAATACTTCTACAGCATTATTTTCATTTTCGGGTAAATGGGTAGCGTAATATTGCCCAAATATTTTTGGAAAAATATTAGCAAGGCCAATGGCTTTATAAAAACCAACCATCACATTTGGAAAACCTCTTTTGCTTTCTTTTAAAAAATTTCCTGCACCATCAATCATACGCACCCCTAACGCTCCGCAATTTATATTTGCTTTAAAAAAAGATAAGCAATTTGTAAAACAATCTTCGCCAACAATAGTATCGGGATTTAAAAATAAAACATATTCCCCTTTTACATATTGCAAAGCTTGGTTGTTGGCTTTGCCAAAACCAAGGTTCTCATAAGAACCGTAAAAAAGAACAGAGATGTAAGCAAGAAGAAGCAATAGATAAACCCCAAACGGGAAGTCGTATTTCCAGTCGAAGAAAATAATAAGCAGCAGGTCGGCTAAAAAG
>JANMFB010000337.1:0-3375 GCA_031377605.1 Ferruginibacter sp. | reverse complement strand
ACCGAGTAGGGCTTGGCGATGTTGGGGTATTAGTATTCCTTCCGCCCGGTACTGCTGCCCAAATTTTGTTGATGATGAAGTTAAGAAATAATGATCACCGATGCTGTGTCCGCCCGAACTAAAGCCGCTATGTTGTTGATGATGATTGTTACAATTTCGAGCCCCAATATTGCCAAACCCATTGTTAGCCGTTCGCTTTGTCAACGGTCTTAATAAAAAATAAGAAAATGAAACAGGAATATAAAAAAGCAATTAAAACATTTTTACTCGGTCTTTTCGTTGGAGCTGTTTACGTCGCTTACTTTTTCTTTATTATGTATGTTGTCAAAAAGGAATGATAATCCGTGTAGAGTTAGAACTATTAAAAAAGCAGCTAAACAGTAAAGCTGATAAGTATTATTTGTACGGCCACTACTTTCTTTAATAGTATAAATACTGTTTCTAATACTGTCTCTTGTTTCTGTTTGACTTAAATATATTTCGTATGATTTTTGTCTTTCAATACTAAGTTCATTCAAAATATGATTTATACTGTCTTTGTTATTAATTGCTTTATACAAAGAGTCAATTTTAATGTCTCTGGTTTGTTTCCTGTTAATATTAATTCTTGTCGCATCTAATGCTTTGTAATAGGTGGTTGAAGTGGTAAGGTCAAAGATTTGTAGTAATAAAAATAATGCGACAATTAAATATAAAAGCGGTTTTAGAATTTGTCTCGCAATTGTGGGATGTCTATACGACAAAAACCCAAGACTTGAAATTACTAATGGGAGAAGAATTAAAAACAATGTGTCCATAAACGGAGTGCTTTTTTAAAAGTGACGGCTAACGTTCGAGGCTTTGTGCAGTTGGGGAATTGACCAACTGTCCGCCCGGAACTGAAGCTAAATTTATAACTAAAAGCCGAAGTTAACCAACAAAAGCTCGGCAGAATTCCGTCCGCCGAAACCAAAGCTTGGATATGCACAGCCGATGATTGCTTCAACGTCATGCCCCAATTGCACAAAACCTTTTGTTGGTAGCCGTTAATTTACTTCAGTTTCTTAGAAAATGCATTACTGTCCTGCTCATCTTTCTTGCCGTCAAAAAGAGTATAAAACTTTGTACCTTTTACGTTGGTATATTGAAGTATAAATTTTCTGTTCCTTAATAAATCTGGATGAATAGCAATAAGGTTATTAGCTTCCAGTCCTGGTCCTGCATGAAAGGCACTAAATTTAGCTTCATAAATTAATTCTCCATTTGGTTGAATGGGTTTTAATAATTCAATTTTAGGTTGTAGCCGAAAGGCATGGTCTTGTAGGGGTTCTAAAAGTTGAATGTTGTAAGCAGTATGTTCACTGTTATTACGCAATGTTAATTTGTAATCCCATATTAGGTCATGATGATAAATTGCGCTCATAATATCAATCGGTTGAGAAGCGTCATTCAAAGGAGACAGTCCAAGATTACGTTTAGAGGCTCCATCGTAAGCAAATTGAAGATAAATTTTTGGCTGGTCGAAATACTTTTTTTTAATTGGAGGAAAAACTGCGCCAACGATTGTCCTTATACCTGTTATAATTGCTCCGGTCAAATCCATCTTTAAGTATTTAGAGTGTTATTTTAATGGCTACCAACGGTAGCGCTTGGCGATGTGGTGGCATTAGAATTCCTTCCGCCCGGAACCGCTGCTTGGTTTTGTAATAAAGATAAATTTAAGTTGCCAATGTTCAGCGATGTTTGTCAAGCCGAAACAAAAGCCCAATAGCGAACTAAATGCTCATTGTTGCTTACCGAAGCCACCATACTGCCAAACGCAATGTTAGCTGCCGTTAAAGTCGTGCATACATCTAATTGTCCACAAGAAAACTGTTATAATATGGTTCTTTCGAATAGATAAATTTATGCTTTCCCTTTTTGTCACCCGCTCTAGTTGTTACTCGTAAACTGTCATTTGCCAACTCTATTTTATATATTTTAGTCCAATTTTTTTGCCCATTAACGAATTTGTCAAAATAGAATTTGTCTACTGTTATTTTTCGTCCAACAAAACGAACTGAATCGTTCAAAGTGTAATCAAATGTATTTTTGGTCTTGTAGAAATATCTGAAATATATTTTTGTTGAGTCCACAATTAATTTTACAGTCTTAGACTGTCCAAAAGTAAAACTGAATAAACCTAAGAAAAAAAGTGTCAAAATAAAGAGTCTCATATTTTTTTGATATTGTAGCTATAACGACTACCGAAGTATATTATAATTCTAATACCCCAACGACATTTTTAATCCTTGGCAAATACTTTGAATAAATCCGTAATAAAATTCCGAATTCAATAAAACAGATAATAATCATAGATAAGAAAAATAAATTGTCTAAAAGTTTCAATAATCCTGAAGGACTAACAGAATTTTCAGAGAATAACAAAATCATTACTATTATTTGACCAATAAATGGTATTGCTGAAAATAAAATTCTATTCCAATTGCTTTTGATTTTTTTGGATTTCAAAAGCCAATCAAACGAAAGCCACAATATCAAAATGTGCAATGGAGCAATAATGACTGGATAAAATATTACAGGTAGAAATAAAAATATGTTTAGTCCACAAATAAAACAATATAACAAAAGTGAATGTAGTCTCATTTTTTAAATTATAAACTTCGACTTTTGAAGTGGTCTGAATTAATGGCAGCTAACGAACAGGGCTTTGTGCAGGTTGGGGAATAGAATTCCGTCTGCCCGGAACCGCTGCTGATTGAAAAACTGAAGATGAAGATAACAACAAAAAGCCAAATAGCATTCCGTCAAGCTGGAACAAAAGCTGAACAGAATTACAAATGCTCATTGTTATTCCGTCTGCCCAACTTGCACAAAACCCAATGTGCTTGTTGCACAACTAAGATACCCACAAGTTGTGAATAATAAAAATCCAGTATGATTTTTGCTGTGTATGTTTCATGCAGGGAAAAAAAGATTACAGCGAAAAATTATTTCTCAACTTTCAGTTGAGCGATAAAGTACCCGAAGATAATTTCTATCGACAGCTAAAATCTGTACTTGATTTAAACTGGCTTTACAAAGCCACTTCAAAATATTATGGCAAAGAAGGCCAGGAGAGTATAGATCCTGTTGTGTTTTTTAAACTCATACTCATTGGCTATTTAGAAAATCTCGGTAGTGACAGACGCATCATTAACACCGCCACTATGCGGCTCGATATGTTGTTTTTTATTGGCTATGATATAGACGAATCATTGCCTTGGCATTCAACCCTAAGCCGTACCCGTCAACTATACGGCGATGAAGTATTTAAAAAATTCTTTAAACAGATCTTACAACAATGTGTAGAAAAAGGCATGGTATCAGGCAAGCGCCAGGCGGTGGATAGTGCAC
>JANMFB010000314.1:0-13943 GCA_031377605.1 Ferruginibacter sp. | reverse complement strand
CAAAAATATTTACGAAACCTGCTTTCATTTATTATGGTATTTAAAATATTGATTACCACAAACAAGCAAATGAGATGGAGGAGGTAATCATGTTGTCAAAAACTATTAACAACAAAATAAAAAAAGACCCGGCATTTGCCGAGCCTCATTTTAGTTGCGAAGACCGGGATCGAACCAGTGACCTTCGGGTTATGAGCCCGACGAGCTACCGCTGCTCTACCTCGCCATGCAAAAGTAGGGGTTTTCACTTTAGTGACCTAATTAAATTAAAAAGAATTAAAAAAACGGCTCATCATAAACTGAAAGGATTGAGTCTAGGCATGTGCTTACAAGGATTGGTTATTAATTTTTTATTAAATAATATTTATAACTTCTTTTTACTAGATTTATCTTCTTAAACAAACCTAATGAAATATTTATTATCTATTTTTTTGTTGTTGTTTTTTAGTTGCAAGACTTCTTCTACTAAAGAAAAAGAAGATGAAATTTATAGCAGACATTTACAAAGACACATACCACTTACCATTATAAGTACAACAATACCTGACAAAAAGGAACAAATGAATTTGCTCTTGTTTTGTAATAAAAGTTTACTCAAAGAAATAAGCGCAAAGAAAATTATTGACAGTCTTTACAAGGCAAAACTCATTCAACCAACAATGCTTGTGGCTTTTGAAGGAGTTGAAAAAGACTATGGATTGAATGAACTAGAAATACCCGAGGCAAATCAATATAGAAAATACAATGCCTTTATTGTTGGTGAATTACTTCCTTTTGTAAAGAAAAAAGCTGCTATAAGAAAATTTAATACAGTTGCTATTGCAGGGTTTTTAGGTGCAAGTATAAATGCTTTTGATGTCTCTTATAACAATGATGAAAAGATACAAATGGTAGGTATGTTTTCTCCTAATCTTTACAGCTCCGATACGAATGACTCCACTGCCCTTTTATCTACTATTGCGGGCTTTCGCAAAAGGCCTAATATAAAAATATGGATAGAAAATGCAGGCTTGGATAGCAGTGCTTATGAATTTAAAGCAATAATGGATGGCAAAAAAAGTATTTTAGAATGCACCTTGATTACTCCCGAAAAAAGTGAAGGGAAATTATCAAAATCGCCAAGCATTAAAAATTTTGCAAACTTTTTACAATGGGCATTTCCCAAATAAAACTAATCTACATGCGAAACAGCGCTTGAACCACCACTTTTTTTTCCTTTTAGTTCTGCGCCCCCTTTATAGGTAATATTGCTTGCTCCACTTGCATTTGCTGTAATTTCTTTTGTAACAGTAATACTTACATCACTTGCCCCGGAAGCTTTTATCGTAGCTGTTTCTGTTTCTAAATCAAATGCCTTTAAATCGCTGGCTCCATTACATTCCACATTGCTATTTTTTGCAGTACCACTAATTTTAGCATCGCTTGCTCCACTAACTTTTATGCTAAAATCGTTTACTTTTAATTTCCCTTTAAAATCACTTGCGCCACTTAGTTTTAAACCAAATATTGGTACATTAATTTCATCTGCAGCCAATACAATGCATGCACCAGATGCATTTATTTGTTCTAGATTTTTATACGAAACATATACAGTTATTCTTCTACCATAATTGGAACGCCCAGCATCTCCTCTATAAAAAATCTTAAGGACACTGTTCTCTACTTCAGTTTTAATATTATCCCTATTTTTTTCTTCTGCGGCACTTACTGCCACAGTTTCTTCACCGCCTTTACTTAGATATAGGTGTATTCCTGAAGATACTTCTATACTGGAAAAACTTGCACTTAATTCTCTAAGTGTGGCATGTTCATCTACAACAAATTGTTTTTGTGCAAAAACACAAAAGCTTAGCAATAAAAAAAACGAGCTGATTAAATACTTCATTAATCTATTTTAGATTTAAGTTACAATTTACCAACATTTCCACCACTACTCGCTTTTTTATCTACTTTAGGATCTCCTTTGTAACGAATACTTCCGCCACTACTAGCATTTGCAACCAATGTTTTTGATATGGTAATTCTAATGTCTCCACCACTGGAAACATCTGCTGTACAGTTCTCCGTTGCAAAATCTTTTCCTTTAAATGAGCCTCCACTACTTCCATCTATTTTGGTATTTGTTGACGAGCCTGACAATTTGATATCAGCTCCACTACTTACATCTATTCTCGCATCTGTAGCTTTCACAGTCCCGGTAAAAGCCCCACCACTACTTGCGGTCAAACCCAAATTTGCTGCTGTTACTGTATTCATTGTTATCAATTGCGCCCCACTGCTCACCATCAATTTTTCTACTGATTTAAAAGTAACATAGGCATTCAATTGAAGGTTTTTTGCACGCTTCCACATACCTTTTTCATATTCATAATAAATTTTTAGTAACCCTCCCTTATCTACTTCCGTTTTTATTTTATTTACAAGTTCATCTTTGGAAGAACTTACCACTACACTGTTTTCACTTCCTTGTGTAATTTCAACTTTTATACCAGATGCAGCACTTATACCGCTAAAATCTCCTACAGTTCTTGTTTGTTTTGTTTGTCCAAATAAGCCCGGAGACAGAAACAATGCTAATCCTAAAAAAAATTTTTTCATGTTTTAGTTTATTAAAATGAGTGATTGTAAATCTAATACGTACTACATAGTAAAAAGTTACAAAATAAATAAAATAATATAGAAATTCAATGCTACCTTTGTGTTTTATAAACCGTCTGAATTTTCCGGGGTGCTTCGTAAGAGGCTGAGATTACACCCGATAACTTGAACAGGATAATGCCTGCGAAAGGAGAAAGAAATTCTTTATTACCGAAGCTCCCATTCGGAATATTCAGCACAAATACATTTTTATGAGGATATTATTAGCAATCTGCATCATTTGTGCAACAAATTATTCATTTGCTCAAACAACATTAAATGATACTACTTTATTACAACCAGTAGAAATAAATGTGGTAAAAGCAACAGACAAAAATCCATTTGCAAAAACAAATTTAAATAAGGAAACAATAAAAAAATTGAACATAGGGCAAGACTTACCTTTCATTCTCAACAATACTCCCTCTGTTGTTGTAAACTCCGATGCAGGCAATGGTATAGGATATACAGGCATTCGTATAAGGGGAACAGATGCCGCAAGGATAAATGTAACCCTCAATGGAATACCCTATAACGATGCAGAAAGCCAAGGTACATTTTTGGTAAATATACCAGATATTGCCTCCTCTGCAGGTAGCATACAAATTCAACGAGGTGTGGGAACATCCGCAAATGGTGCAGGCTCATTTGGCGGTAGCATAAATCTTAGTACCAATGAAATAAATAAGCATAAAAATTTTGAACTAAATAGCACTGCAGGCTCGTTTGGTTCTTTTAAAAATACGTTGATTTTTAACAGTGGTATTTTTGCAAAAAACTTTTTAATAGATGCAAGGTTGAGCAATATTCGTTCAGATGGATATGTGGACAGAGCAAGTAGCAGATTGAAATCTTTTTATGTAAGTGGTGCCTACGTAAATGCCAATAGTTCTTTGCGCTTAAACATATTTACAGGTAAAGAAAAAACTTATCAAGCTTATTATGGCATCGATCAAAAGGGATTAGATACTAACAGAACATACAACCAAGCAGGAACCGAAAAGCCAGGTGCTCCTTACGAAAACCAAACCGATAACTATACACAAACGCATTACCAGCTTTTTTATAACCATAAAATCAATCAATATCTTAAAACAAATATTGCGGTATTTCTTACTAGGGGAAAAGGATATTACGAACAATATAAAGCCAACCAATCTTTAAAAAACTATAATCCAAGCAGCACAGGCAAATCTGATATTGTAAGGCAGCTTTGGTTGGACAATTATTTTTATGGTACAACTTTTTCACTGCAGTATGACAAGAAAAAAACGCAACTTGTGTTTGGCGGTGGCATTAACAAATATGATGGTAAACATTTTGGATTTGTAACTTGGGCTGAAAAACAAACGGCTATTCCGGCAAATTATAAATATTATGATTTAAATGCTTTTAAAAATGACTTTTCTGTTTACAGTAAATGGACACAAAAAATTGCAAGTAATGTAGAAACGTTTTTAGATCTACAAATGAGAAATGTAAACTACACAATCAATGGTTTTAGAGGGAACCCTACACTTGTTGTAAAAAATAATTTTACGTTTTTAAATCCTAAAGCAGGTATTACTTATGCTAAAAACAACTTGAAGCTTTATGCTTCTTATGGCAGGGCAGTAAAAGAACCCAATAGAGATGATTTTGAAGCATCAATTTCGCAAGCACCAACACCAGAAAAACTTAATGACATAGAAACTGGTTTTGAGTTTAAGAAAAATAAAGTTCAGTTTGGCACAAACTTTTATTACATGTTTTATAAAGACCAACTTGTGTTAAATGGTAAAATAAATGATGTAGGTGCAGCTACAAGACAAAACATAGCAAAGAGTTACAGAGCAGGAGTAGAATTTTTTGGTGCTGCACAAATCAACAAAATACTATCCCTTACAGGAAATATTACAATCACTAAAAATAAAGTAAAAGATTATACAGATTTTGTTTATAACTACGATAACGATACACAAGTTTCTACATTTTTTAAAGAGGCAGATATTGCTTACTCACCAAATGTTATTAGCAGTTTAAGCATAAATATAGTTCCAATTAAAAATGTATCTATAGCGCTTACAAGCAAATATGTAGGCAAACAATTTTTAGATAATACATCTAACGAAGCAAGAAAACTTAAAGCTTTTTTTACACAAGATATGAGGGCGGATTATACCATAAATGGTAAGAAAATAAATGAAGCGATTTTTTTCGCACAAGTAAATAATGTTTTCTCAAAATTGTATGAGCCCAATGGTTACACATTTAGCTATATTTCTGGCGGAGAAGCTTATACAGAGAATTATTATTTTCCTATGGCACCTATTAATTTTACAGTTGGTGTAAATATAAAGTTTTGGTAGTATTTGGAGTGTATTCAAAGCAATTAAAATAAACCATTTGTTATAAAAAGGGAAGCAATAATTGCTTCCCTTTTTATAATAAATCAGAAACAAGTAAATTTTTAATACTTATTAAGCTATAAATTGAAAAAGTAATCTACGAGTTTGTTTTCCCTTTAATCATACCAATTTAATCTTGCTAAAGTATTACTCGTATTGCAATATATGAGATAAAATCAATCGCCAGTTACTTAATTCTTTCTTAAATTTTTAGACTTCGAATAAGGTCGTAAGTTATACTTCCCGTTTCGTGAGATTTTTTTAGTAATTTTTTATTTAATTTATTTTGTAACCTGAAAAAGTGCTTGTAGGTGTTCCATTAGTGGCTTGAATAACTACATTAGCAGTTCCTCCAGATGGGTTTTTACTTATAACTACATAAACTTTATCTCCTGCATTTAAATTAAATATAGCGCTGTGTGAAAAGTTCTGCACAGAGCCTGATGCTTCAATATTATCTCTAAAATTTTGTGTAGAAACTGCAACATTAGAGCTATTATCTACTTGTAATTTTGTATTTAATGAAAAAGTAGTGGCAATACTGTTTACATACAAATCAGTCACAAAATAATAAAGTCCATCAGTAGGTGCAACAAATTCATCTGTAGCAGTATTAAATGCATTGCCTTTGTTTAATACATTGAAGCCTGATGGTCCAAAATGAACACGTAAGTTGCCCGTTCCACCAATAAGCGTTCTACTACTATCAGCACCCAATGAAAAAGCAACAGCACCTGCTGCATCTTTCCATGTTCCTAAGCCTGTTGCATCGCTTGTAAGTACTTTATTTAAACCAGGTGTACCACCATTTATCTTAAGTTGTCCTGTTACGGTAACATTTGTGCCATCATTTTGCAATACACTATTTGCAACCCAGTTGGTACCATTGTTTCTTAAAGTTTGTGAAGTTGCTCCTGAAGGCAACCCAGCCCCTGTATTCCCTGCTGTGCCTCCAAATTCTGACCAAATACTTCCTGAATAATACCAAAAAGTATTTGTAGTAATGTCAAAAACCAATAAACCTTTTGCAGGGCTAGCAATACTTGTTCTTTGCGAAGAATTCATTCGTGGTACAAGTATACCCTTATCATACGATTTCACTTCCAGCATGGCACTAGGATTTGCTCTTGTGGAATCATTGTTAATTGAAACTCCAGTAATGGAACTTGCATTTTCTATTTTACAAGTGCTACTGCATCCATCCCCATTTGTTGTGTTTCCATCATCACATTCTTCTGTACTTTCAATAATGTTATTACCACAAATATTTGAAAGATTAAAATTATATACTAGCGAAAAAATACCCGGGTTGGTGGTATTGAATGAACCAACTCTTACATAATAGGTACCTGCAGTAAGCGTACCTTGAATTTGTGAAAATACATTACCAGGTGCTGCATCATCATTACATGCAACTTGTACAAGTGCTCCGCAAATGCCAGAGTATAAAACAACAATAGGGTCTGCGATGTTTGGCCCATTAATATTAATTCTATAATTTTTTGTACCTACAATCGTAAAGCTGTACCATACATCTTTATTAGGGGCACCACAGGTGGAAGACGCAACTCCAGAATTTGTTGCAAGATTGTTGTATCCATTTAAAGTACCACTCGTACCTCCTATTACATAAGCTCCTGCACATTCATTGTTGGGAGGTATTTCAAACTGACAAAAACTGTTACATCCATCTCCATTAATAAGATTTCCGTCATCGCACTGCTCCCCTGCACCTACGATTCCATCGCCACATACGGAGGAACAAATACTAGGCGAACCTGTGCATGTATAACCAGCTTCTACATTACATGATGCGTTACAGCCATCTCCGTTACTTATATTCCCATCATCGCATTGTTCCCCTCCGCCTACAATTCCATCGCCACATACATTGAAAGTATTTTGTATTACTGTTTTTGTGGTAGAAGTTGAAATTTTAATGCCTAATTGAATGCTTAATTTTTCAATATCTGAAAAGCCTTTTGTAATTATTGATTCACCTGAAATATTATTATACTGTACTATTGTTGGCACTGCATGTACGTTAAATTTATCGGCCACAAGTCTTCCTTCAGCAGAAGTTATGTCAAATACTTGCACGTTGAAAATACTAGTCAACTGTTTTTGAAAAGCAGCATCAGCAGAAATTACTTTATCCATATTAGCACAATACGGACAATCTGATTTATAAAAAACTATTAATGTTTTATGATTGTTTATTGAACGATATTGAAGGCTTTGAAGAAAGCCGTTATCAGCAGTTGAAAATTTTGAAATAACTAAAAAAATTGTAACTAGAAGAAGCTGTTTCATTTCTTGCTGTTTTGATTACATTATCAGTAAAGTTAATGTTTTATTCAATTCATAACATACAAACCAAGATAAAGCCTGCTTAAGCTTACAATCATTCACAATCCTGTAAAAAAAAATTTGATTCTCTGTACAATAAAACTCTTAAGTAAAAAATAATTGTATCCATGTCAATATTTTTTGACGGGACTTTAGTGGTTGAAACAAACCTAAGTGAAGTAATTAATTTTTCACACTTACTTAATTTTACTTTTATTATTTGTGAAAGACCCTTTGATAAGATTTTACTATAAATAAAGACGTATTCGAAAAATATAACAATTTGATAGATACCTTGGTTAAATTTGTTGAATTTACTAAGTGGGTGGGGAATTGAAATATAGCGTTAAAAATTACCCACCATTTTCCCATGCAATCATTCCCCCCTCCAAATTTACCAAGTTTGCAAAACCCATTGCTTCTAGCATCATTGATGCTTGCATACTTCTTTTTCCACTTCTACAATAACAAATTATCTCTTCATTTTTCAAGCTATCTATTTCGTCAGTCCGCATGGTCATAATATCCCCTAGTGGTATAAATGTACCACCTATATTAAATGCTGCTCTTTCATCTGGCTCACGAACATCTAATAAATTTACTTTTTCGCCATTAGCTATTCTTTGCTTTAAGGTAGTTACAGAAATATTTGTCATAATTATTTTATTAATATTAATTAAAAAGTCAACTATTTATTTTTTAATAGTATCATTCTTAGGAGTGGCTTTTAAATCTTTAATAGGTTTGTTATCTTGTAGTTTTCCCGGATCTAGTGTTACTGAATCTGGAGGTGCTATTTTCATTACTGCGCTTACCCAAATATCCATCACTTGCCCTGCACGAATGTAATTAGGAGATTGATCTTCATTTAACCGTGGTGGACTTTGCTTGTACACAAAAGCACTTGCGGTATCAGTTGTTCCTCTATCTACAATGGTAGATGCAAGCATAATTCCATTTTCGTCCAATAGTTGCTTTGCTGCTGCATAAGTAAGTCCTGTAAGTTCAGGCACTATAAATTGTTCATTTGACAGACCTGCTCCAATTTGTAGATCTATTTTACTGCCCCATGGTATTTTCGAACCTGCGGCTATAACAGAGCCTTTATAAGTTTGCGTTATTACTGCACCCATCATATAACTAGGGGTATAAGTGGTATCACCAAGTTGTAAATGTGCTCTTGCTAAAATTTCTATTGCATACTCTTTAGATTTACCTACCAAGGAAGGAACATCTACATTTGGTAAAGTAACACGATTAACTGTAAGCAAAACCAATCTGTTCACTTTTACAGTACTGTTACCTTCGGGGAACTGCTTTAAAACTGTGCCCAACTTTGCTGTATCTGTATAAACTGAATCTTGAATAAATACCTCAAAGCCTTTACTTTCTAACAATTTTACGGCAGCAGCGGTATTCGTATTTAGGACTTGTGGCACTGTAAGATACTCCCCATGCTTTGTAATTACCCCAAGCATTTTAAGCAAACCAAAAATAATTAATAGTCCCAATAATATTGCTATGAGTGCATTTAGCCAAAAGGGTTTATTTGTTATAAATTTAAACACAAGTAATTATTTGGTTTTAATATTTGCAAAATATAAATCAAGATAAACATTCTTCCAATAAAGATGTATAAAATTCTTGTAAAGTGCTTCCCGCTGCTTTTACTTGCTGTGGAATTATACTTGCTGCACTTTGACCGGGTACAGTATTAATTTCTAGCATATAAGGCAACTCCTTTACTTCTTCATAAATAAAATCTATACGAACAACTCCACTACAATTGAAAAGAGTGTAAATTTTTTCAGCTGCATCTTTTATTTGTTTTGTTATTTTTTCAGATGTTTTAGCTGGTGTTATTTCCTCGCTTTTACCTTCGTACTTTGCTTGGTAATCAAAAAAATCATTTTTTGTTATAATTTCAGTCATTGGTAAGCTTATAATTTTCCCTTTATTTTTATAAACACCAATTGTAAACTCTCTTCCTTTTATAAATTCCTCTACCAATACTTGTTCGTCTTCTTTAAAAGCTTTTTCAAGTGCAAATTCCAACTCTTCTTCTTTGTTTACTTTACTCATACCAATACTGCTGCCACCATTGTTTGGTTTTACAAAAACAGGCAGAGAAAGCTTTACAAAAATTTCATTTAATTTAATTCCATCTTTTTTAAAGAGATGAACTGAATTAGCAACATTTATGCCAGAAAAAGCAGCAACTGCAACGGTGTATCGCTTATTGAATGTGAGCGCCGAGGTAGCAGCATTGCAAGATGTGTAAGGAATTTTTATGCAATCAAAATATCCTTGCAATTTTCCATCTTCTCCCGGAGTACCATGCAAGCCAATAAGTGCTGCCTCAAAACTTATCTTATCTCCCCCTAATGTAATTGAAAAATCATTTTTATCTACATTGATTTTTTCACCAGATGGAGCTTTATAAAACCAACCACTAGGATGAATATCTATCAAATAAACATCCCATTTTGTCTTATCCAAATTATTTTTGATCGTCTCTGCACTTTTGTAAGAGATTACAGATTCTCCCGAATATCCACCGGTAACTAGTGCAATCTTTTTTGCCATATTTTAAAATATTTTTGCTTATTGTGCCATTATTTCTGCTTCTCCTAATCCCTCATTATTAGAATCTAATACAAATTTCCATTTCCCATCTTCTTGCTTTTTCCAGATAGTAACGTACGTACCAGTAAATGTTGTATCGGGCATATTTACATGTAGCTGGTAAGTGCCATAGGTATAGCCCAAATCCCCGGAACTAGCCACTACTGCATCGTTTGCTTTCCATGACATAGAGAAACCTTCATCCTTTTGCCCAATGATAAAGTCCACTGCATCGGCACCCAACATTGGGTATACGTTAGGCCTTAGTAAAACACCATTGCTATCAATAAATTCTAAATAAGCATTCTTCATTCCTTTTGTTGTGCTCACCATAGAAAAATCATAATCAACACTCAATAATGCAATTTTATCTTTTTCATTATTCACCAATATATTTTTTTTCTTAGAAAAAATACAGGCTGATAAGAAAATTGAGATAATAATGGCAACAGAAAAATTGTATCTTTTTGACATGAACATCAAGGTAGTAAAAAAATTTATTATAGGTACAAAAAAGCGAAAGCATACGAGATACTTTCGCATATTATTTTTTGCAAAATTAAATGTGCATGCGTATTTTCTTATCCATTAGCTGCTCCACTGTTTCTATGTAGTCTTCGTCGCTCACACAACAATCTACAGGACAAACAGCTGCACACTGTGGTTCTTCATGAAAACCTTGACATTCTGTACATTTATTTGTTACGATGTAATAAATATCTGCAGCCACGGGTGCATTTCTTTTATCAGCGTCTATTTGAGTGCCATCCATTAATGTAAAAGCACCTTTAATGCTTGTTCCATCAGATATTGCCCACTCCACTCCACCTTCGTAAATTGCGTTATTAGGACATTCTGGTTCACATGCACCGCAGTTTATACATTCTTCTGTTATTTTAATTGCCATGGTTGTAAATTTGTTGCAATTTAATGATTACCATATGAACATACAAGAAAGAATTGCAATAATTACAAAACTGGGTAATTATATTTTAGAAAATGGAGCCGAATGGCAAATTGCTAAGGAACAAGCCTATCAAAAAAATGGTTGGTTTACGCCTGAATTTACTCAAAATGCCGCTTTACAAATTGCCCAAAATTTTCTAACAAAAGAAAGCCTATCAAAATGGATTGCTCATTACCATATTGACGATAATATTACGCCTAAAAATGTAGGTATTGTAATGGCAGGAAATATTCCAATGGTAGGATTTCATGACATGCTTGCAGTTTTTATTAGTGGCCATTACCAGACAATAAAATTATCTAGCAAAGATGACGTACTTATAAAGCATTTGGTAAAATTTTTGTACAAAGAAGATGTTGAAATTCAAAACCATATTTCCTTTGCAGAAATGCTAAAGGGTTGTGATGCATACCTAGCTACCGGAGGTAGCAATGCTGCAAAATCCTTTACAGAATATTTTGGCAAATACCCAAGTATCATCAGAAAAAATAAAACCTCAGTTGCAGTGCTTACAGGCATTGAAACAGCAGATCAATTGAAAGAACTTAGCAATGATATTCATTTATATTTTGGTCTTGGATGCAGAAATGTAACTAAATTGTATGTGCCCGAAAATTATGATTTTGTGCCATTATTACAATCTTTCAAAGAATTTAAGTGGTTTGCAGATCATCATAAATACAAGAATAATTATGACTACCAACTATCTATTGTATTACTTAATAATATTTTCTATATGACCAATGAAGCTACATTACTCATAGAAAATAAAGCTATCTTCTCTCCTATTAGCCAAGTGTTTTATGAGTTTTATACTGATGAAAAATTATTACAAAAAAACCTGAAAGAAAACCCTGAAATACAATGTATCGTTGGTAATAATTATGTAGCATTTGGAGCGTCACAAAAGCCAGATTTATTTACTTATGCTGATGGAATGGACACAATGGAATTTTTGCTAACTTTATGATCTACGAAAGTTATCCTACTAATTTATTGTTAAATAGTAAGTGGGATAAATCACATTTTGTCAGTCTAACGTTACTTTGTATAGCAAAGGCATACAATTTGTAGTATGCAGGGAAATATAAAATATTAAAATCTTAGAAAAATGAAATTCAAACAAATTGCTTTTACAGTAGCGATAAGCGCTTGTACAACATTCGCTGTAATATGGGGTTACGGCAAGTATGTTAAATCTTCCAACACATTTGGGGGGCAAATGGCGGGAGTAGTTCCTGCAAATTATGCAAAACAAACAGGTCTATTTGATGGAGCAACACCTCCAGGTGCAGTAGATTTTACTATACCTGCTCAAGCTTCTACACCTGCAGTAGTGCACATTAAAACAAAAACAAATGCTAAACAGGTAAGCAATAATCTTCCAAAAGTACAGAGAAGTCCATTTGGAGACCTATTTGGTGATGATGATATGTTTGAGCAATTTTTTGGCAGAAGAAACAATATGATACCCGAGCAGCGTGCTTCTGGTTCGGGAGTTATTATTGGAGATGATGGGTACATTGTAACAAATAACCATGTGGTTGCAAATGCTGACGAAATAACGGTAACATTAGCTAATAAGAAAACATATAAAGCAAAAGTATTGGGTACTGACCCTGCATACGATTTGGCAGTTATAAAAATTGAAGCTACTGGTTTACCATATTTAATTTACGGTAATTCGGATGAAGTAAAAATTGGCCAATGGGTTTTGGCAATAGGCTACCCGTTAAATCTGGAGGCTACTGTTACAGCAGGAATTGTAAGTGCAAAAGCACGTAGCTTAGGATTAAATAAAGATAAAAGCGGTAATCCAAATACTGGTGTAGAATCATTTATACAAACAGATGCAGCAGTAAATATGGGTAATAGTGGTGGGGCATTGATAAATACAGATGGAAAAATAATTGGTATCAATTCTGCTATTGCATCCCCTACAGGTTACTACTCAGGATATTCATACGCAACACCGGTGAATATTGTAAAAAAGGTTGTAGATGATATAATTAAATTTGGAACCGTACAGCGTGCGTATATAGGTATAGCATATGCACCTGCAAGCGACATGAGTGACGAAGAGAAAAAGGCTGCAAAAATACCTGTTGATGCTTTTGGTATTTATGTAACTGATGTACCAAAAGATGGTGGTGCTTATGCAGCTGGTATTCGCACAGGCGATGCAATAAATAAAGTAAACAATGTACCTGTGATGAGCGGCGCAGAAATGCAAGAGCAAGTGAGTAGGTACAAACCAGGCGATAAAATTGATGTAACATACACAAGAGACGGAAAAGAAATAACTTCTAAAGTCACTTTAAAAAATAAAGCTGGAAATTATGATGTGGTAAAGAATGAAGGAACAACAGATAAGCTGGGAGCGGAACTTGCAACACTAGACCCTAAAAGAGCAAAAGAATATGGCGTTACAGGAGGAGTAGTTGTAAAGAAAATAAAAAAAGAAGGGGCTATAGAAACACAAAGCAGAATGAAAGATGGTTTTGTAATTTTAAAAGTTAATGACAAAACAATAGCTTCCTTAGATGAACTTAAAAAAATTATTGGAGAAAATAAGGAAATAACAATAAGTGGCTTCTACCCAGGATATGATGGATTGTATGAATATCCATTTACATTGGAGTAACGGAGTTTAGTTGTCTTCCTGCCAATTTTGGAAAAATATATTGGAGAGAAAAATAAAATTATTGGAATTAGAGAAATATACGTGAAGTTAGGTAAGGGTGGAAAAGTTGAAGAAATCCTAAACGATGTTGAAAACGCAAGTTGTAAATGCAAATGCCACATCTAATAGAGTACCATCCATCGGCTCTGAGTTTTTGAAGATAACCGGTAAATCCTCTTTTTTAATTCCCCATTTTTTGCAAACGGTTGTGTGACAATACGCGCCATCGTAACGCATATTGGTCACTGCCCAATATTTTTCCTGAGCAGGCATCCAACAGCGATCACTATGAACG
>JANMFB010000300.1:0-11719 GCA_031377605.1 Ferruginibacter sp. | reverse complement strand
TGCAGGTACTAGCGACACAGATGGTAATCTAGTAAGCAAAGTATTTATTTCTGCAATTGCAAAGTAATCTAATTGCCAATTCACAAAATGAGCCCCTGGTACTAAATTAGATTCGTTTACAAGCCTACCAGATTTGTTAGTAGCAAAACCGTTTTCGCTTAAAGCTTCCGATACTGCTAAAAGATCTCTGCTATACAATCTAAGGGATTTTAACCTGCTGTAAACACCTGTTATAGCAGCATTTATGTTATCCTTACTCGTAAAAACTTGATCTACTGAAATTGACTGCCTTGGCTCTACCTCAATTTGTTTCTTGCAAGAGTACAAGAAAACCGATGTGGTTATAATGAGGGATAAAATTATCGTTATTTTTTTCATTTTAAGTTTATTTATGTTGAATTAAAATCCTACTTGTAAGCCCACATTTATGTTTCTAGTTTGTGGAATAATTCCTGTAGAGGCTCCCACAAATTCCGGATCGTAGCCCCAATACCCTGTGTAGGTAAATAAGTTTTGTCCTTGTACGTAAAATACTGCTGAGCTTAATTTTAAGTTTGACAATACTTTTTGTGCTATATTATAAGAAATCTTTAAATCACGCAATCTAATAAAATCGGCTTTTCTCCATAACCTACTACTTGCAGATACATGGTTTACCCCACCCGGTTCTGTACCTGTATCAAAAATTCTAGGCGTAGCCGTTATATCGCCAGGGTTTTTCCAACGATTATCGTAAGGCTCCTTTAATGAATTAAACTGTCTGTTTCCATTTTCCAACATAAAGTTCACTTGACCATCAGTTGCTAAACGACCGTATTCATAATTAAATAAGATATCAATTGTAAATCCTTTAAAGCTAAACGTGTTAGTAAGTCCACCAAAGTAATCCGGCTCTTGGTCACCAATATATCTTCTATCTCTTGCCTGTGGCAAATAAGTTACATTGTTGAATGTATCCAAATACATTGGTCTTCCTGTAGCTGGGTTTACACCTTTGTAAACTTGTGTAAATACACTATTGTTAGACCTTCCAACTCGTATTGTAGGATCACCCGGTAGAACTTCTAAACCACCATATAATTGTTTGATATTATTATATTGGAAAGAAAAATTGAAATTTGTTGACCATGCAAATCCACCTTCTTTTTTAGGACGAATTACATCAACATTTATGCTTGTTTCAATTCCTTTTACAGAAATTACGCCCACATTATCTGTATAACCGCCAATACCATTCAACCAACTTAAAGGTCTATTCAACAAAGCATCTTTTGTTTGTCTTTCAAACACCTCTACTGAACCAGTAATTCTATTCCTAAACAAGCCATAATCAAGTCCTAAGTTTAAAGTTTGACCCTTTTGCCACCTAAGACTTGGGTTAGCTATTTGAGTATAATTTATACCTGCTGCACCATTATATTGGCTACCAGATCCGTATAAAGGTAGAGATGCGAAGTTACCTGTTGCATCATCTCCTACGATACCATAAGAAGCACGTAGCCTTAATTGAGAAATTGTTTTATTATTTTTTAAGAAGTCTTCTCTTTCCATATTCCATGTTCCTATCACACCACCAAAGTTTCCAAATTTGTTATTGGCACCAAATCTTGATGACCCGTCTCTCCTGCCTACTAACGATAATATATATTTAGAATCGTAGTTAAAATTGGCTTTTGCGAATACACTTACTCTCTTATAACCGGTGTAAAATTCTCCAACAGTATTTGGCGTAGCCGCTGCGTTAATAGTTCTAAAATCAGGAGATGGTAAACTTATACCCTCTGCACTAATACCTTCGTTAAAATCTCTTCTATATTCATAACCAGCTAATCCATCAAATTTTAATTTCTTAGTTATTTTGGCGTTGAAGTTTAAAAGCTGGGTAGTTAATATATTGGTGTTCCAGTTACTTTCTACAGATGCTCTTCCTCTTACACCAAAACCATCATTTGTTCTCGGATCCCTGTATTGTTTACCTTGAACTATTCTATAGTCTATACTCACAAAACTTCTATAACTTAACCAATTAGCAATTTTGTAGTCAATTGTACTTGCACCAACCAATTGGTTTGTCCTTTGATTTGCTGTGTTGAAAGCATTTACGGCAACAACATTTTGATTTAAAACACCCGCCAATGCTTGCGAAGGCGGTAATCCAAAATAAGTGCCATCAGGATTAAATATCGGATTAATAGGCAATACCAACGGGGATGAGAAAGAAGGATTACCCAAAAAAGATCCACCCAAAGAGAATGGCGCTTTTTGATCGAAACTAGACACATTTAAACGGGTGCCTACTGTTAATCTTGAATTTGCTTTGTGTGTTACATCTGCACTAAGACCATATCTAGTAAAATCTACTTTTCTGAAGGCTGCTTCTTGCTTAGTATAATTTGCGCTTATGTTAAAGGTTGTTTTGTCATTACCACCAGACATACCTAAGTCAAAGTTTCTATTAACACCTGTTTGAATTGCTGCATCTTGCCAATCTGTATTTCTAAGCCCACCCAACATAGAGTCAACTTTTGATTGATTAAACAAAGAAGTTACCCCTGCATAGCTAGCACCTGTTGCACTAGATAGCTCACCTAAAGCCCACCTTTGTGACTCTAAAAATGGATAAGCAACACCGGCAGCTCTTGCTTGAGGACTAAATCTATTAAAATCTGCCTCAGCTCTTGCATTTACATACTCTTGAGTACTTAACACTTCAAATTTTTTCAAAACATCTGTAACACCGGTATTTACACCAAAAGTAAACCTAGTTTTACCTGCTTTACCTTTCTTGGTAGTAATCAATACTACTCCATTTGCCGCTTGTGCACCATATATGGCTGCGCTTGCCGCATCTTTTAGTACATCTATACTCTCAATGTCATTCGGATTAAGAAAAGCTAATGGATTACTTTCAGTGATACCACCATCAAACCTAGTGTTTATTTGTACTCCATCCACTACATATAGTGGCTGTGTATTGGTGCCAAAAGTAGCATTACCTCTAATTCTTACATTAATAGCACCACCAGGAATACCATTGTTTCCTTGAACAAGTACACCTGCTGCTCTACCTTGCAGCGCTCTATCCACTGATACGTTAGGCAAATTTTGTATTTGCTTACCCTTTACGGAAGAAATTGCCCCACCTTCGTCACGCTTCTTTTTCACCTGATAGCCAACTACTACAAATTCATCAAGTTGATCATCTCTCAAAGAAAGTGTTGGGCTAATTGTGGTAGCATTGCCAACTGTTTTAGTTTGAGAATTAAAGTTTACACTCGTAAACGTTATTGTTTTAGTTTTTGAAGGAATGGTAATTGAATAATTACCATCTTTATCCGTTTTTGTTCCCTTCCCGCCTGTGACGGTAACTGAAACATTGGAGATTCCAACTCCCTTTTCATCTACAACCTTTCCCGTAATTGTACGGTCTTGAGCCGCTGCTCCTAGCATAAAGCCAAGACCCAGCAACATAGTTAGAATAATTTTTTTCATGTTTAAATTTTGGTTTATGCCGCAAATATAATGGCATGGGTTTACATAATGTTAAATTAAAGACAATTTTTTATGGCAATTGCGCTGCGTGGTATTAAATATTTTTTGAAAATATTATTTTTTTTGAAAATAAAAGCAATAAGACAGGCAATAAAACCAAATTTGTAATTGTTGCCGTAAGCAGGGTTATAGAAGTGAGCCAACCGAGCGCAAACGTGCCACCAAAGGCACTTGCACAGAAAATAATAAACCCTGCTATAAGCACAAGTGATGTGTAAATAATACTCAACCCAGTTTGGTGAATAGTTGCTTTAACCGATGTTTGGACATCGTTTTTATTTTCGGGTAGAATTTGCTTATAATTTACCAAAAATCTGATAGTAATATCTATTGCAATACCCAATGCTACACTGAATATGAGCACAGTAGAAGGTTTTAGTGGCACCCCTGCCCAGCCCATGATACCTGCAGTTACGAAAAGAGGAATAATATTCGGAATGAGCGAACAAATTAAAATTCTTATTGATTTGAAAAGGAATAACATGCAAACAGCAATAAGTATGAAAGCTAATATGATACTCTCTTTTAAGCCATTGATAATAAATTTACTTCCCTCTAAAAAAGTAATACTGGTACCAGTGAGTGTTACTTTATAAGCGCTATCAAATAAAGCTTTGCTTCTGTTTTCTATTTTTTGCAACAAAGGAGGCAATGCCTCCGTGCCTATATCTGCCATACTTACACTTATACGAGTGGCTTGCCCAGCGCTATCCATAAAGGAACGCAAGGTTTTTGCAAACCCAGTACCTCCAGTATCTTTACTGGGCCGTAAATATTCGCCTACAAATGCTCCATCAAAATTATTGGGCATCATATAATTTAAAGAATCTCCATCATAGAAACCCTGCTTGGCAAATTTTAAACCTTCTGCAATACTTAATGGTGTTGTCATTTCTTTTTGAGCTCCAATAAACAAAGCCAATGAATCTACTTTTTCAAAAATAGACAAGGCTTTCATACCCGAAAGCCCTCTGCGTTTTTTAGTATCTATTACAATCTCCAAAGGCATTACTCCTTTAAAATTTTGCTCAAAATATTTTAGATCAGTATAAATTTTATCTTTCTTGGGCAGGTCATCTACAATAAATGCAACAGATTTAAGTCTTAATATTCCTGCTACAGAAATGAGCAACACCACACCAGTAACAACAAGTACTTTTTTACTGTGTACAAATACCCATTGTTCTATTAATTTTAAGAAGGCAGTTATGGGTTTATTAGCAAGATATTTCAATTCATTGTTGCGTGGAGCAGCCAATAAGCTTAATACAGATGGTAACAACAAAAATGAAACTATAAAAATAAACATAATGCTTAAACCTGCAACAACACCAAACTCTTTAAGCACGGCACTTTTTGTAAAAGCAAATACGACAAAACCAATAGCCGCAGTAATATTACAAAACAACGTTACAACACCCATTTTGCTAACCATTGCTATAAGTGCTTTGTTTTTCTTATCAATTATATTTTCAGTTGTGTGATCATTTACCCACGAGGAATGATACTTATTGATAAAATAAATACAATTGGGAATACCAATTACAACAACAAGAGAGGGTATTAATGCTGTAAGTAATGTTATTTGATAGCCACACAAATAAATAGTAGCTACAGACCATATTACACCAATAATAACGACCGACATAGAAAGCAATGTCGTACTAAACGATCTAAAAAAAAGCAACAATACCAATACACTTAATGCCAATGAAGCAAGCAAGAAAATTTTCATTTCCTTTTGTATTCTATCTGCTACAATGGTACGTATGAGCGGCAGCCCACTTATATGTGATTCTGCATTGGTAGCTTTTTCGTAATCTGCAACTTCTTTGGTTATTTGCGCCACAATAGCTGAGCGTTCTTTTGATGCAAGTACTTCTTTATTTATACGGACAGCCATTAAATAACTATTGGTAGCAATATTGTACAACCTACCATTGTAAAAAGGAAGATTGTTGAAAACAACTGCCGCAGTATCTAATGAAGTTTGTGTAGTTATACTATCTGTAAAAATTTTAACCGATGTTAACCTTTCTGATAAAACATCTTTTTGCAATACAAAAGAACTTGGGATACACAATACATCTTCTACAGCACTTATTTTTTTTATGTTTTTATATAAGTCTCTGTATGCAATAAAGCTTTTTAATTCAAAGAATTTATTTGTTGTAACGCCTATTACAAGAACGTTTCCATCGTCTCCGAATTTTTGTTTGAACGATTGATAATCCAAATATTTTACATTGTCTGTAGGTATTGCTTTAGAAAATTCGTAACTTAATTTTACCTTACTAGCATAAAAACCCATAATAACTGTGGAAACAAATAAAAAGATTAAGGCTACTATTCGATTTTTTATAACAAACTTTGCTAAGCGCTGCCACATAAATTTGGATTTACATTTTGAAACTGCTGCAAAGAAAGACAAAAGTTTTTACAGGAGCAATTAGTGTGTAAAAGTGGCTTGAAGCTTTAATTTCAAGTATAGTTGTGTTAAATAGGAGTTTTTGCTCGTTTATTAAAATCCAATATGCATGAAAAATACCTTTAGTGAAGATTAAATAATGACACCCTTTAAGGGTTATTTCAAAATCTAAGTTTTTTTATAATCTTGGCAGCCCATCAGGCATTAAAAAGCAATGTTTAAAACCAGAGCAATCATACTACGAACTATAAAATATGGGGAGACAAGCCTTATAGTAACTGCTTTTACCGAACTTTTTGGTGTACAAACTTATATGGTAAACGGTGTACGCTCCACCAAAAAAACAGGACTTAAAGCTTCTCTATATTTACCAGCATCATTGGTGGATATGGAAGTATATCACAATGAAAAAAACACTTTGCATAGAATAAAAGAGTGCAATAGGGCTGTAGTTTTTAATGAGGTACTTACAGATATTGTTAAGAATAGTATCGCAGTTTTTATGATGGAATTATTAACAAAACTACTGAAACAACCTGAGCAAAATGCAGACCTATTTTATTTTTGTGAAGACGCATTATTGCAATTAGATGTAGCTCCTTCAAATATTGCTTCCAACTTTCCTTTGTTTTTTGCATTGCACCTTAGTCATTTTTTTGGTTTTAGAATAGATGATAATTTTTCTGCAGAGGACTGTGTTTTAGATTTGCAAGAAGGAAATTTTGTAAAAGAAATTCCTCCCCATGCATACTTTTTAGATAAAGAAAATGCTATTATCACATCTGAGCTATTAAAAATATCATTGCCAGAAGAACTGGTTCAGTTAAAAATGAACCATTTAAAAAGAAGAGAATTGTTGAACAAATACATGGATTTTTATGCGTTGCATATTTCTGAATTTGGTACAATGAAAACTTTGGTGGTATTACAAGAAGTGCTTAGCCCACAATAAATTAGTTTAAAATTAGCAAAAAATAATATTTACTTGACAAGTTGTTAAGTAAATATTATACCTTTATTAAAAATTATTAAGATGAGAACCTTAACAGTTGGAGAATTTAAGGCCAAATTTTCAGAAGTACTAAAGTCGGTAGAAGAAGGTGAAAGAGTTGCTATTTCATATGGAAAGAAAAAAGAGATAAAAGCGATGCTCATTCCAAACGATATAAAACAAACTAAAAGAAAACTAGGGATTTTAAAAGGAAAAGCAACTTTTAAATTTATTGGAGGTCATAACACAACGGAGGAGGAGTTTTTTGGAAAATGATTTATTTGTTGGATACACATATTTTAATTTGGGCTTTAATTAATCCAGAAAAGTTAAGCTTAAAAGTTAAAGCGATACTTTATGACCCAAATAATACCATCTTAGTTTCTTCAATAAATCTTTGGGAAATATCAATGAAGTTTGGAAGTGGCAAATTATTACTCGGGAACTTAATCCCTGAAGATTTCATTAATGTAGCTATAAAAACGGGTTTTAAAATAAAAAATCTTTCTGCAGAAGAAACAAGTTCTTCATATAAATTAAACGGTGATTTTCACAAAGACCCCTTTGATAGGATGCTTATCTGGCAGGCTATACATAACAATTATACATTAATTAGCGATGATAGATTTGTAAAAATGTATAAAGAAAGTGGATTAAAAGTTTTGAGTTAAAAATATCTTTCCTGACACTAATTTTTAAACTAACCTTACTGCTTCGTTTGTCTTCACCAAAACCACTCCCGGTTTTTTCCCTACATGAAAACTACCAAATTTATCTTCTATACCTATAGCAGCAGCCCCATTCACTGTAGCCCACTGCAATATTTTTTCTAAAGGTATTTTCGGAAAATGTTTTTGAATAGTTTTTATTTCTTCAAAAATATTTAATTGAAAATTACTTGCATAACTATCTGTACCCAATACGATGTTACAATTATTGTTTATAAATAAATTTATATCTGGCAATGTATTTTCTATATATAAATTTGCATTGGGGCATAGGCAGTAAAACATTTTATGCGGATTTAAATATTGTTTTGCAAAATTTATATCAGCATCGCTTGTAAAAGTATTATGAACCGCTATAATTCTTTTCGTATTGTTAATGTAAGGCATCCAAGATTGCAGACTTGATTTTTTAGATGCATGAAAATGTGTTATATCTATTCCCAAATTTTTATACAATCTTAAAAAATCTCCTTGTCTGTTTAAGAAAAAATCATTTTCTGTAATTGTTTCTTGGTTGTGAATACTAATGGTTTTATTGTTTGCTTTTTCGTTAATTAAAACAAACAATGTTTTAGAAACTGAATAAGGTGCATGCGGCACAATTGTTCCATTAAATTTTTTACCGAGCGCTTCTTTAAAAACCTTTTCTACAAGTAAAATATCATCCATTCTTTTTTGAGCCACTTCGTCTACGAAACCACTTACCTCTATAAAATTATGCCAATACAAATTGCTATTTTCTTTAAGCTTTACAGAATCAGCAGTATTACAAATATCTCCCACAGCTACGGTGCCAGTTTCAAATAATTCTAATGCAGCAGCTTCCATTGCTGCATCTTTTTCATCACTTGGCCCCCTGTGTTTCAATATTTGCTCTATAAAATTTATTAAACCAGTTTTGGTAGGAATCTTATTTTTTAAATGACTTAATTCTATATGACAATGCGCATTAATAAATCCAGGACAAATAATCCCTTCGTGTATTTCTATATCTGCCCCAGCATCTTTTTCGGTCACAATGGCTTGAATTGTTCCATCGTCGGTTAATACTAGAACTTTATCTGAATCCAAAAATGCCGTTCCATTAAAAATATTTGTCCCTTTTATTTTTCTTGATGCCATGATAAAATGATAAAACGTAAATTTGCAAACTATTTCTCACAAAGAACGCTAAGAACACAAAGAACACAAAGAATTTTTAAAATTTGATTTTCTAATTTTTGGTTACGGATGTGAAAAAATAATTTAATATGCTTGATAAATTAGATGCAATAAAAGCCAAGTTCGACAACTTAAGTGTATCACTTACCAATCCTGAGATTGTGAGTGATAACAAACGATTTATGGGTTTAAGCAAAGAATACAGAAGTCTGGAAAAGATAGTAGTTGCCCGTAATGCTTATGTAAAAACAATGGATGATATTGAGTTTAACAAAGAAGTATTGGGTGGCGATGATGCAGAAATGAGGGAAATGGCCAAGCAAGAACTTCCGGCCTTAGAAGAATTGAAAGAAAAACAAGAAAAGGAATTGAGGAATATGCTTATTCCAAAAGATCCATATGATGAGAAAAACGCCATTTTAGAAATTCGTGCAGGTACCGGTGGAGATGAAGCTTCACTTTTTGCAGGTGATTTATTAAGGATGTACCTAAAGTATTTTGAGAAGAAAGGATGGAAAACTACTTTACTAAGTGAAAGTGAAGGAACGGTGGGTGGCTACAAAGAGGTACAAGTAGAAGTTACGGGTGACGATGTGTACGGCTTATTAAAATTTGAAAGTGGTGTGCACCGTGTGCAACGTGTACCAGATACTGAAGCTAGTGGGCGTGTACATACAAGTGCTGTAACAGTAGCTATTATGCCTGAGGCAGAAGAAGTAGATTTTGAATTGAAAGAAAGTGATGTAAAAATGGAAACTGCACGAAGTGGTGGTGCAGGTGGGCAGAATGTAAATAAAGTAGAAACAAAAGTTTTTCTTACCCATAAACCAACTGGCATAGTAGTAATGTGTCAAACAGATCGTTCTCAGCTTGGCAATAAACTTAGGGCTATGGAAATGCTGCGTACGAAATTATATGATGAAGAAGTGAGGAAAGCTGAGGAAGCAATTTCCCACCTGCGGAAAAGTTTGGTCAGTACTGGGGATAGAAGTGCCAAGATAAGAACATACAATTACCCACAAGGGCGAGTGACAGACCACAGAATTGGCATGACAGTTTATAATTTAGACGCTGTACTAAATGGTGATGTGGGAGAATTTACAGATGCATTACAATTTGCAGAAAACGCTGAAAAGCTTACTAGTCAACAATAAAGGTTTCACCTATTTTAAAAGACTGTTTTAAAACAGTCTTTTTTTATGCCTAGTAGGTTTCTCTTTACTATTTTTTAACAAAAAAAACCATTTTTGGCATCGTGTTTGCAACTTTACTTATACAACAATAAAAATTCAAATTTCTCATAAGCAGTTAGTTTTGGTAAACAACCCCCGTTTCTACGGGGGTTCATTTTTATTGTTGGGTGCTTAAGGATTATAAGAATATAGTTGAAATTCAATACTAAGCGAAGAACAATTTCTTCGATAAAATTTGTTAGAAAAATTGGCCTGGTTGATGCTGAAATTATACCTAATATATCAATATAATTAAGCTATAGTAAAAATTTAGATCGATTCAACAAGACAAATACGTAAACACATTATTTGAACTATAAATTTATTATTAATGGCATTTTCACTTAAAAAAAAGCCCACAGTGAAAGATACTGTAAGCTCTTGTTTGCATTTGGGTTTAACTTATTTAGACTTCGCTAATATTTAATCTATTACTCTCTTCTATAATTGCAGGTAAGTACTCATTATATTCTTTTTGAAAAGCAGAAATCCTTTCAGGTATTCGTTCTAAATCTCTAGCTTGAATACTAGCTTCCATTTCTTTAACATCTTTTGTTAACTGAGGCAAACCAATATTGTAAAAACATGGTGCAATTTTATGAAGTACTTCCGCAACTTGGGCATAATTTCTGTTATCAACACTTTCTTTAAGCAAAGCAAAATCTGCAGGCATTTCTTGTAAAAAAAGTTGGAATATTTCCCCAATCTCATCTACCATTTCTTTATAATAGTAACTTAAGAATTCTCTATCGAGTGATTTTGCGATTGTATTCATTGAATGAGCACTTAGTTATTGGATTTAAAATCTATACTTTAAACGATTCAAAAAAGTAATTATTGTGATAATCCTAAAGATTATCTATTCATCATAAAACAGTGTATAACAAAAGTATAATATATACTTCAACAAAAAGGCGAAATTTTATTTACTCGGTCGTTTTTTGAATAAATAAAGTGAAATTTGCAATAAAAGTAATAAATGCAGATTCAAATTTTAAAATCTAAGGTACACAGAGCAGTAATAACCGAGGCCAATTTAAATTATGTAGGCAGCCTTACATTGGATGAGGATATAATGGATGCAGCCAACATGGTAGAGCATGAGAAAATCCAAATTGTAAATGTAAATAACGGTGAGCGTATTGAAACTTACCTTATTTCAGGCAAAAGAGGAAGCGGTGTTGTGTGTTTAAACGGCCCTGCAGCAAGAAAAGGTGCGGAGGGAGATATAATAATTATTATTTCTTATGCACTGATGGATTTTGAGGAAGCAAAGAAACACAAGCCTGTATTGGTTTTCCCAAAAACAGGAAACCTACTTTGAGGTAAAATAAAAAATAAAAAATAAAAAGGCACAATTCATTTGGGTATTAAATGTAGGAATTGTATTTTTGCTGCCCTTAACAAAAGGAGAGATGCCTGAGTGGCCGAAAGGAACGGTTTGCTAAATCGTCGTACGGGTTACACTGTACCCAGGGTTCGAATCCCTGTCTCTCCGCAGATCTCTTTAATAGGAAATTAAACTAGTGGCTACAATAGTTTAGTTAAGTTCGGGATGTAGCGTAGCCCGGTTATCGCGCCTGGTTTGGGACCAGGAGGTCGCAAGTTCGAATCTTGCCATCCCGAC
>JANMFB010000299.1:0-3439 GCA_031377605.1 Ferruginibacter sp. | reverse complement strand
TTTGGGAAAGTTGCGTACGTGTTCCGCACCCGTTTGCCGGTCGCCACCAGGGTTGCCCCCGTGCTGCCCCTCGACTTGCATGTATTAAGCCTGCCGCTAGCGTTCATCCTGAGCCAGGATCAAACTCTCCATTGTAAATGTGTTGTTTGAATCTTGACTTGTAATTTCTCATTGAAAAATTAACGTCAAATTCTATTTGTTATTATTTGCGCTAACATTACCTTTAATAAACTTGTTTATTTTGCTGTTATTTCCAAACTTTCAAAGATCTTTTGTTTTAATTTTTGTTACCCTTTTTTTAAATCGGGTTGCAAAAGTAAAACTAATATTTTTATGAACCAAATATTTCTTTTTTCATTAGCAAATTCTCTTTAGAAAAAGCTACTTTTTTTTAGGATTGCGAAGGTAGAATTCTACACTTTACTAACCTAATTTATTTCAATATAATTTTCATTTCTTTTCCTTTGAAAAGACCCTTTTTTTAATGGGAGTGCAAAAGTAAGAGTTGTAATTTTAACCACCAAATTTATTTTAAATTTAATTGTTAAAAACTGTATTATTTTTTGAAATTTTCGAAGAACTTTTCGCTCGTTATTGTTAAGCGGGTTGCAAATATAAGGGCATAATTATTCTTGCCAAACTTTTTTTAGTAATAATTTCAAGATAATAAAAACTATTATCATAAAATACAGTAATGACAGGTATTACAGCTGATAAAATAATTTTCATTTATTTTTAAATCCCAATAAAAAAATAGAAATTATAAGTCTATTAATTGCCCTACTGCTGTTCAAACTATAAAAATAGAAAATTGTCGAAACCCTAAAAGAAGTTATTAATAGTTCTGATTACTTAAATTCTCAAAAAGTTGTATAAATTGATTTCTTCAATGCTATTTATTATACCATAAATTAAAAAAGAAAATTACCCATAACTTTCCTTTTTCTTGTGATAAAGCATAAAACCCTACAACAGCCAATACATATAGGTAAAACCACTAATTCTCGTAGTCTTTAGTCCGATTTTATATTTTCTTAAAAGTATTGATGATAAAAACTACAGCACTAACTTTTTCCTGAAGATTAGGATTTATAAGCTTACAGCCACTTAAAATACAAATGTCCGTTAAAGCATATAACCTTTCTTCATACTTATAATTTAAATCAAACTTTATAATTGTGTTGTAACAACTTGTGTGTGTATTTAAATGATTCCTCCAATAGAACAACGTATTTAAAAAGTAGTTTTAAACCAAACCTCCGTTTTGTCAGTACTATCTCCATTATAGTTTATAGTAAGCTCCTCCCCTAAAGCTATATCTTTTACTGTTTTAATGATGATATTGTTTTCACCATAATCCATAATATATTCACAATTGCTTGTATAGCTATGATTGTATATTGGAACACAGCCCAGCGCCATGCAGCACTCCTCTTTATTATGGCCCCACTCAAATATATAATCATGTAAAAGGGTTTTATCTAAATACTTTCTATCTTTATTAGACATCACTATAACAGGAGCTATTTCTACAATTGTATCAGAGGTCAAGTTTTCCTCAGTAAATATTCCTCTTCCTTTTTGATTGGTCTGTTTGATATATAAGCAAGGTAAAGTCATAGAAAAATAAAAAAGCTAAATTGCATGAATAATAACGAAAATAGTAATTTCTATCGATGTCTTTAAATGAATCCATAATAACCTTGCAGCAGCAATTTGATGACGCAATAGCATCAGAAGATAAATTGGCCATAAAAGAATTCTTAAATGATCAAAATATTAGTGATGTGGCTGAATTAATTTATGAAAATGAGGATTTTGAAACACAAATTATTGCTCATTTATCTATACATCGTGCTGCAAGTGTTTTTAAAATATTGGATGCCAACGAACAGAAGCGTATAATAAAAAATTTACCCCCTTTTAAAAGCGCAGAGCTTCTTAATGAACTACCTGCAGATGACAGGGTGGATTTTTTTGAAGAATTACCAACAGGCACAGTACGTGAATTGATAAAAACGTTAGAACCTGCAGAAAGAAAAATCACTTTAGAATTGTTGGGATATCCTGAGAATAGTGTTGGTAGGCTTATGACGCCTGACTATGTGTATGTTTATGAATACAACACCGTGCAAGAAGTAATTGATACAATCCGCCGATGGGGAACCAATAGTGAAACGATAGATGTTATTTATGTAATAGATGGACGTGGGGAGTTGATAGACGATATTAGAATAAGAGATTTCCTTTTAGCTTCTCCAGAAACAAAAGTGAGTGACATGATTGATAAGCGCTTTATTTCTTTAAAAGTAAACGACGATCAAGAAGTTGCAAGCAACATATTTAAAATGAATAACCGAGTTGCATTGCCTGTTACCGATGATAAAAACATACTTCTTGGCATTGTCACCATCGACGATATACTTTGGGTAGCAGAAGAAGAATATGGTGAGGATATGCAAAAAATGGGTGGTACAGAGGCCTTAGATGAACCATATTTGGACACTGCTTTTTGGAAACTTATTGGTAAGCGAGCACCTTGGCTTATAATATTATTTGTTGGAGAATTATTTACTGCAAGTGCTATGGCATTTTTTTCCGGAGAAATAGAAAAAGTAGCGGTACTTAGTTTACTTATTCCGCTTATTTTATCAAGTGGTGGAAACAGTGGCTCTCAAGCTTCTACTTTGATCATACAAGCCATGGCAAAAGGGGAAATAACTGTAAAAGAATGGTGGAACGTGCTAAGAAGAGAATTCTTGAGTGGAATTGCATTAGGCTCCATATTAGGCTTGTTTGGTTTTGTACGAACAATCATTTGGGGGTATGTAAGTCCAGAAAAATGGGGTCATTACAATTTAAGATTGGCAATGGTTACATCCATATCTGTGCTTGGAGTTGTAATGTGGGGGACGCTTGCAGGCTCAATGTTGCCTTTATTACTGAAAAAATTAAAACTGGATCCTGCAACTTCATCAGCCCCGTTTGTAGCTACTTTGGTAGATGTTACGGGTATCATTATTTACTTTTCAGTTGCGTATTTTTTCTTGAAAGGAATATTGTTGTAAGCTAACTTTTCAAAAACGGTTGCAAAATTCTTAATCCTTTAATTATAAAGTAAATTATTAGTGCTTGGAAATTATACCGAATGAATTTATAAGTAAGTCTAATAGGTATTTACCAAAGCCTGCCCACAATGGCTCGGTATGAATATAAGCTAACAAACTCGTCTATTTTGAAATATTGTTTGATATTAAATTACAAAAAATCAGGCAAAATAATCTATATCGTTTTAAAATAATGGAAAATATCAAGCCAACAACATTGGACAAACGACAACGAAATTTTCAATATTGATTTGATATATGCCATCCTACAGCCCAAATCTTAACTTCTTTGATTGCAACTATGGAGATTTTTAAGTAAAAGATATAAAAAT
>JANMFB010000147.1:0-5314 GCA_031377605.1 Ferruginibacter sp. | reverse complement strand
TGCGCCACTTGTACTATCTACAGGCTCATCAAAAACAAGGGTTACGTTTGTGGTATTGGTAGCATATGCACGCAGTAGCTTTGGAGCCGTAATATCTGCATTTACTGCGTTAACCGAATTAATTGCGCCTGGTGTTCCGCCCTTAACATCGGTACTTGCTTTCCAATTATTTATTCCTGTGCATGGGTTTTTAGTGTCTATCATTTCGAGGGTCCATCCACCATCTTTTTTCAATTCATTTTGATACCAAGCATCTGTATAATTTACAGAATGAACAATGAGCCCTTGAGGTGTACGCAAGTAAATCTTATCGGCATCATTATTTAAGGAAGGGAAACTTGTAACAGAAATAGCAGGGCCAAAAACACTCATTGCTGCAACAGCGCTACTTGTGCATACAATCACGTAACCCCCGGCAGGTAATGTATATGAAGGAAAAGGTCCACTTTCACCGGTAGCTTTGCCTAATCTATAATTTAGTAAATTGATAGAAAAATTTGTAGTGTTTTTTAATTCTAACCACTCGTTTGTTGGCAGGCCTACTACTGGTGTTGGGTCTGCCATTAGTTCGTCTATCACAATGTCGTATTGAAAAGGTACGAAGTAATTAAAGACTTTTGTGCCATTTACGATAGCATTATTTGATAAATCTGTAACGCCATTTATTGTTAGTGTTACATTTACCCTTGGAGGCATGTTTGTAGCAAAAGTTAAATGTACGAGGGCAGTATTTGCCGCATCTCTCACCGCACTTGTAGCAAAGCCAACCCCGTTAGTTATGTTATAATTGCTCGCTATTTGGCCTGTTGTAATATCTACAGATACGTTAAACAAAATATCTACAGCTGTTGCTGATAAAGCCGTTGCAGATACAATGGTGGGCGGTGTTATATCTGGTACAAAAGTTTGTACTTGAATGTCATCAAAAATGTGCCGTTGAAAAAAACTGGCTGTACTTTGTTTTACAAGAATACCAAAAAAGGCAGATGTGTTGTAAGTGTTGTCTGTAATTGTTCCCTCTGTAAAATAACTATTACCGCTGCCGGAAAGATCTCTAGAAAGTGTCCACAGATTTGCTGCATTTCTTACCACCTTTATTTTTAAAGTATTGTTGCTCGTATTTGTTACGCCATCTACACCGTCTATTATTTTTGTGACTGCACCGGAAGCATCTTTTCTGTATAAACAAATCTCATCGTTGGTATTGCCTATGCGAACAAAATAGCCTGTTGTATTGATAAGCGTAAGATCGCTTGCCGAAGCGGTAAGAAAAACATCAGTATAATTTGTGCTAGAGGTGTTAAATGTAAGGCTGCAATAAAAATCCCATTGAGCCACTGTTGCCAAAGTGCTGGAAGTGCTAAGATAGTAAGTACTGTTGGCTACGAGGTTGTTACTCTGTAACTGAAATGTAGGATTTACAATCCAGTCTGCTGCTACACCTACCCACGTAGGGTTTGCTGTAAAATTTCCATCCGCAAAATTATCTGAGAATTGTGCATTAGCGGCTCCAATTATATTTAAAAGCAAGAGTATGGAAAGTGTAATTCTTTTCATGTATGAATTTTTTTCAATTGGGATAGTCTCAAAGCGGCACAGCATTAATTTGATTTTCAAAAAATTTATTAAAAACTATGAGAATTATTCTATACGATTTTAAAGATAAGAAATATCTGTAAAAGTTTCTTTATCGCCATTCTTCTAACGCAGTACTTACAAACATGTATTATAAATTTTATTTTAAAAATAAAAGTATTAAAAGCTTTTATAAACACAATAAATGTGCTTAATTTCAATTGGCAAAATGAAAATGCCGAAATTAGTTTCCTGCCATATTTTTGAGTCACATCAATAATCAAATTTATAAAGAACAGCTTAATAAAATAGAACATAATTTATGAAAAACCGTGTTATTGTTTTGTCCAGGAAAATGCATCCTTGGATATTTACCCTTATTTGCATATTTGCAACAATATTTACACAAGCACAAGTGGTGGTAGATGAAGATGAGCAGATGGCTAACACCTATGCTAAAAAATATAAAGAAGATGATGTGATGTGCAAAACTGCGTATCACTATTATACTTTTGACAAAGGAAAAAATGCGCTTGGAGATAAAGTAGTGGAAATACAAGAGGAATCCGAATATGAATTTATATCACTAAAAAAATATGCTGGCCTCACACATGCTGAGTATTACAATAAATTTATAGAGATAAAGAACTTTAAGAAGTCATTAAAAAGCGGGAAAAAGTTTTATACCATGGATAAAAACGGTGTAGATAGATCAGTTACAGATGATGGTATTTTCTTTGATGATAGCAGGGTTCGTTACTTTCCTATTCGTTTCAATCAAAAAGGAGCGATAGCAAAAGTGAACGTAAAAAAAGTTTTTTTTGACGGGAAATATCTTACAAAATTATTTTTTCACGAAAGTTATCCGGTACTTGATCAAGTGTATGAGTTTAAAGTGCCCGATTGGATTTCTATAGATTTTAAAAGTTTAAACTTTAAAGACAATAGCATAGAAGCTTCACAAAATAAAAAAGGGGGCTATACTACTTATACGTTTAAAGTGAAAGATTTGCCGGCGTATAAATCAGAATATAGGCGCATTGGTAGATCATATTCAGATCCACATATTGTTTTACAAATAAAATCGTTTGTAATAGGCGGTGAAACCATAAAGGGTTTTGAAAAAGTAGACGATGTGTTTGCTTGGAATAACAGGCTTTATACCATGGCAGGCAATGATAAAACCAAACTGCAACCCATGGTTACACAGCTTACCAAGGGAAAGGCTACAGATTTAGAAAAAATAAAATCAATATACTATTGGGTGCAGGATAATGTAAGATACATAGCTTACGAAGATGGTTATTCCGGTTATATACCCGCTACAGTGCAAGATGTGTTAAGTAAAAAATACGGAGACTGCAAAGGCATGGCAAACCTCCTTACCGAAATGCTAAAGCTTGCAGGTTACGATGCACATTTTACATGGATAGGAACTAGAAGTATTCCTTATACACAATCGCTACCTGCAATGTGTGTGAACAATCATGCAATCTGCACATTAAACTTTGGAGGTAAAACATACTTTTTAGATGGCACCGAAAGTTATGGCCCTTTTGGAGAAAATGCTTTTCGTATACAAGGTAAAGAGGCTATGATTGCCAATGGAACCACTTTTGAAATTAAAAAAGTGCCTGAAGTACCGGCAGTAGACAATCTCATTTCTACTAAGGCAGATTTTGTACTCACAGATAATGTTTTGAAAGGAAAAGCAAAAGTGCTCATTACCGGTAATAGTCGTACAGATTTTCACCAATCTTACCAAACACTACCAAACACTAGTAAGAAAGATTTTGTAAATGATTATTTGGAATTTGGCAATGATAATTTAGTAGCCGTAAATGTAAAAACAAGCGATCTTAGTAATAGAGATTTACCAATAACTATTGAAGGAGACATTGATTTAAGTAATACAGTAAATACTATTAGTGGAGACCAATATGTAGGAATAGATTTTTTTCCTAAGTCTTTGGATAGATTTATTCCAGACGAAAAGAGGGTACAGGGATACGACTTGAACGATGTATTAAAATTTGAAGATGATATAACATTATCGGTGCCTACAAATAAAAAATTTATTGATAAGCCCGAAGATTTGTCTATAAGCGAAGATGGGTATGAGTTTAAAGGCACATATACGATTAATGGTAATAAAATAGCTCTAAAAAAATCTCTTGTATTGAAGAAAAATATTATTGACAAAAAAGATTTAAAAGCATGGACAAAATTTATTGAATCTATAAAAGAATTCAATAAATACTTTTTAAGCATCACCAATAAATAAATAGTTTATGAACTTAATTATTAAAAGCAGTATTGTTTTAGTTGCAATATGTTCATTTTTCACCAACAACATACAAGCACAAGATGTTATAGATGATGACATGCTAGATAATATTGAAGCAAATGCAAAACCTTTATGGACGGAGAATACAGCAGCTTTCTCTAATACGACTATTCCTGAAAAATATAAAGACGAATCAGCAGTTGTGTTTGGTTATAGAAGAAATGTTACGATAGATAAAAAATTTAGAGCAGGCTTTTTATCTAAAGGCCAAAGCAGTTTAATGTTTTATGAAAACGTACGTTTTAAAGTAAAAGTGAATGATAAGAGTGCAGTGCAAACATTTACCGAAGTATATTTTCGTTACAGCGATAAGGAAGATGGCTTTAGTGCAAAAGTTATAAAGCATGATGGCGGTAGTAATACGGTTTCTTTAAATGATGCTGTTTCAGTGGAATCAAATAGTGTGATACCAGAGTTTTACCAAAGTTTTTTTGATCAAGAAGGTGGCACATCTAGATATTTTAAGGTAGCCATACCCGATTTAGAACCTGGTGATATTTTAGAATATGTAACCATTACAAAAAGCAAACTAAATGTAAATAATTATGGCTATATAGAATTTTCTCCTCAATACGAAGTATGTAGTAAAGGTTATCCTGTATTGTTTAATCAAATAGGCATTGAGTTGGACGATAAATCATATTTTAAATCTATGGCACTTAATGGCGCACCCGAATTTAAAAAAGAAGCAGCCGGCAATGATGATTTTTACCGTTATGTTTTTACCGACACGGATAGACCAACCGAAAAAGATGTAAATTTTATTAGCACTTACTTATCATCACCATTAAATAAGTTTCAGGTTATTTATGCAAACAAAGAAAAGACTGCAGAAAAAATGGGAGCGCTAATTGGTGAAAAAGGAGAGTTAAAAAAAGGTTTCTCATTGCAAGAGCTTACAGAGAGTGCATGGGAAACCTATGCGCTGCAAGGTAAATACATATATGCGTTCACCTTTACAAATGATAATTTTGTGGAAGATTGTTGGAAGCGTCTTAAAAAAATAGGCGCAAAAGATTGGGATGACAATGAATATGCTGAAAAGGCCTATTACTTAATTCGCTCTATAGCTGTAAATAGAGATAGCTATTTAAGTGATAGAGTGTTTGCTTATTTTTTTCGCTCATTGCTAGAGCGAAAGAAAATACAATCTGATTTAATTATTACATTATCTAACTCAACAGGTAAGGTAAAAGATATTTTATTTGATCAAGAAATTAAATATGTAACTAAGGTAAACAATAAATTATATTTTAATACCACCGATTACTCAAACCCTACAGAGCTTGTAGAAAATATGCTAGGAAACGAATCTTACATTATTGCAGAACCAAATAAAAAAGGAGAGCAGGCAGTAACAAAATATACTTTACCAGATGCTGGTGCAAAAGA
>JANMFB010000262.1:0-4169 GCA_031377605.1 Ferruginibacter sp. | reverse complement strand
TGGCAGTTGGCAGTTGGCAGTTGGCAGTTGGCAGTTGGCAGTTGGCAGTTGGCAGTTGGCAGTTGGCAGTTGGCAGTTGGCAGTTGGCAGTTGGAGTAAATTTGAAATACGCAATTTAGTAATTAATCAAAAATGAGTAGTAAAAAACTTGTTGTAATCGGTGGTGGTGCTGCGGGTTTTTTTTGTGCAGTGAATGCTGCAAGATTTTATCCGCATTTACAAGTGACAATCATCGAGAAATCTTCCAAATTATTAAGTAAAGTAAAAGTGAGTGGGGGCGGTAGATGTAATGTTACGCACGCATGCTTTAGTATGGCCGATATGATCAAAAAATATCCACGTGGCTCTTCCTTTCTTAAAAAAGCTTTTCATCATTTTTTTACAACAGATACCATTGCTTGGTTTAATGAACGTGGTGTAGAATTAAAAACAGAAGCAGATGGAAGAATGTTTCCTGTATCAAATTCATCTCAAACAATTATTGATTGCTTACTAAACGAAGCTGCAAAATACAAAGTGCAGATAGAAATGAATACTGATATAAAGGCTATAGAGAAAAAAGGGGAACAATGGTTTTTAGTAACTTCTTCAAACAAAGAAATTATAGCAGATAAAGTTTGCATTGCTTCAGGTGGTGCTTCAAAAGCATCGCAAAGTGTGTGGTTTACAAAGCTTGGTCATTCTACGGAGCCGCCTGTACCATCATTATTTACATTTAATATGCCAGGTAATAGTATTACCAAACTCATGGGATTATCTGTAGAAAATGCATCTGTAAAAATAGCCGGAGAAAAAATACAACAAGAGGGACCTTTGCTTATTACACATTGGGGTATGAGTGGACCTGCGGTTTTAAAAACTTCTGCTTATGCGGCTATATTACTCGCTAAAAAAGAGTACAATTTTACTTTTATTTTAAATTGGATACCAACTTACAATGAAATTACATTGAAAGAAAAAATGCAGCAACTAAGATTTGAAATGGCGACTACAAAAATGCAAAATAGAAATCCATTTAGCTTACCCTCTAGATTGTGGGAATATTTGTTAGAGGTTTCAGATATAAATGATGGTATAAGATGGGCAGACCTCCCATCAAAGGAACAAAATAAACTCATTAAAAATTTATGTGCACAAGAATTTGCTGTAAAAGGAAAAACTACTTTTAAAGAAGAATTTGTAACAGCCGGAGGAGTAAAAACAGAGGAGATAGATGTAAATACGATGCAAAGTAAATTGCATAGTGGACTATTTTTTGCAGGTGAAGTAATAAATGTTGATGGGGTTACTGGTGGTTTTAATTTTCAAAATGCATGGACTACGGGGTGGGTGGCGGCAAGGGGGATGAATTTATAATTACTGTTTTATAATGTTCTTACCATAATTTTAATTTTTCAATTGTAACTTTCCCCTCTCAATGAAAATAATCGATAAGTACATACTGTCTAAATATCTTATTACATTTTTCTTTTGCCTTATACTTTTTACTGCAATAGTTGTTGTGGTAGATATTAGTGAAAAGGCAGACGACTTTACAAAATCTAAATTATCTACTTATCAGATAATGGTAGATTATTATTTTGGTTTTATACCAAGGATTGATGCATTGCTTTTCCCTTTATTCGTTTTTATATCAGTTATATTTTTTACTTCTAAAATGGCGGGTAGGTCGGAAGTAATTGCAATACTTAGTAGTGGTGTAAGTTATAGAAGATTTATTATGCCATTTATTGTAGGAGGCTTTATTCTTGCTGCTGCATTGTGGTTTGGGTATAGGTATATTGTGCCAGATGCAAATAGGAAATGGGCCTATTTTTCCATTACATATGTAGATCGAAACTCGGCTTTTGGGCAGTTAAATTCTGCTTACAAACAGAATCTTTATTTTAAAGAAGATCAAAATACTTACATAGGAATTAGAGGGTATGATACTATTTCAAAATCGGGTAGTGGGTTTTTTATACAGAAATTTAAAGACAATAAATTATTATACAACCTTAGGGCATCAAATTTTAATTGGGATACTGTTACTAAAAAATGGAAATTATCGAATGTGAGTGAACGAAAATTTAATGACATAAATGAAACGGTTATAAATTCAATTGAAAAAACGCTCCCTTTTAATTTTAGGCCTTTAGATCTTCGCAAAGATGATTACTTAAAAGACCAAATGCGAACAGGAGATTTGGATGCGTTTATAAAAAGAGAAAAAGCTCGAGATTCTGAAAACGTAAGTACATTGTTAGTAGAGCGCTATAATAGAGATGCAATACCAGCATCTGTAGTCATTCTCACCGTAATTGGTGCTGTGCTTGCATCTCGTAAGGTACGAGGTGGTAGTGGGGCACATATTGCACTAGGTGTAGTGCTAAGCATGCTGTATATTTTATTGAGCCGTTTCTCAGTGGTATTTGCTACCAAGGGTAATTTTTCTCCATTGCTTGCTGCTTGGATGCCTAATATTTTATTTGGAATACTTGCTGTTGTATTATATAAACGTGGTGCAAAGTAAATTTTTCTTTTGTTAGATATGCATAATATCAGTCGTATTTGCAAACAAAAAACGAAGATTAAAAGAATGGTAAATTAAATTATACTTTGATAGTTAAAAGTGTTTCAATTCAATCTCCAAATTTCAAAATTGAGTGCAGTAGCAAACAAAACCCAAAGCAAGTATGGGATTAATAGCCAAGCTGCTTTTTTTGAAATTTTGCTAAATGCAATCATTGTTGCAGAAATCGTTATAATCATAAGAACTATATCTATCAATGCTAATGCAGGATTTTTAAAATAGAAAAACAAAAAGCTCCATAAAAAATTAAAAATTAGTTGTACTGCATAAATTTTTAAGGCTGTCTTTTTATATGCATGTTCACTTATCCAAGTTAAGTAACATGCAATACCCATCAGTAAATAAAGCAATGTCCACATTGGCCCAAATATCCAATTAGGCGGATTAAAGAATGGTTTGTTTAAATTACTATACCAACTAGTAATTGAACTAGAAGTAAAGAAACCACCAATGGCACCAACCGACAATGGAATAATTAATGCTATTATGAATTTTAAATTCTTTGTCATGGTTGCTATTTACTTTTTTGAATTAAAATTTACTTCAATTAAATTTCCTTGTATTTTTTATGATAAGCAATAATGAAAGCTGTTACTTCATCATAGCTCAAAATACCCATTGGTTGTTGGTTTTGTTCTAAAAATTTCCCATACAAATACCTTATTGCCGGTTCTATAAAACTAGTATGTGCAGCATAGAATTTTCTTTTTTCTTTAAAATCTTTTATTACTTCTGGTGTGAGTAATTTTCTATAAAAAAGAGATGAAGCACTATCTGCAATGTACAGTGTTCTGTTAGCATAAGTAAATAAATCTGTGTACATAGAGTATTTAAAAATTGTATCTGCGGATGCTGCTGCAGCTAGGTATCCCACAAAGTTGGCTTCCATTTCTTTTGCATAGCCAAGCTGGTGAGCTACTTCGTGGCAAGTCGTATATGGTTGCATAAATTTTGGCCCTGTAGTATTTACTTGTGCCTCACCTGTAAAAGGATTGTAGTACCCTAGAAAGCCTACATAATTACCTAACCAACCCCACAGTGAAGTTTTAATAGATTTATTTCTATAAACTAAGAATGGATATTTTTTTGCGGCTAAATCATATGCATTTTCTGTTTTACTAAACATTTCTGCAGATGACAAGGAAATAAATTTTTGATCTAGCAACGATTGTTTTGAGGCATTGATTTTGTCAACTAAAATCTGATTTATATGCTTTAATTCATCAATAGAATATTTTTCTATTTTTAAATCTAATTGCGAAGCAATACCAACACGGCTATAATTAATACCCCAGAATAAATAGAATACCAGAAATAATAGTGCAAATTTTTTAATGATGGAGATGATGATTTGTTGCCAATTTTCAATAATCAGTTTTCGTTTTGTTTTACTAAAAATTATTTTTAGCGTTCTAAATAGTTTTAAGCCTAAGTAAATGACCAATATTCCATAGAGTAAATCGCCAAAACTAAATGGCAACCAGCAAAACGGCGACCTTAAAATTTTTGAAAATGTGGGATAAAATGATGTTGAATATACAACCTCTACACGTTGGTTATCAGCAGAAAAAAGGCTTACGATGATACAAAGAAGGGA
>JANMFB010000232.1:0-5107 GCA_031377605.1 Ferruginibacter sp. | reverse complement strand
ATAAGTTTCATAAGTACCTTGCACAATACCTTGGCTTCCTATATATATCCAACTGCCAGCGGTCATTTGTCCATACATCATTAAGCCTTTTTTCTCTAGTTCATCAAAGTGTTTCCAGTTTGCCCAGTTGGGAACAAGTTGACTGTTTGATATTAAAACCCTCGGAGCATCTTTGTGTGTTTTAAGCATCCCCACAGGTTTACCACTTTGTATAAGCAATGTTTCATTATCTTCTAAATCTTTCAATGCTTTTATAATAAGATCTAATGATTCAATATTTCTGGCGGCTTTGCCTCTGCCTCCATATACAATTAATTCTTCAGGGCGTTCAGCTACTTCAGGGTCTAGGTTGTTTAGCAACATTCTCAATGCTGCTTCTTGTATCCAACCTTTACAGTTCAGTTTTGTACCTGTAGGTGTTTTGTATTTTTCGAAATCGTAATTACTTTCTTTGGCAATCATTATATTATTATTTTAGAAGATAATGTTGAATTTTTTCTAAAATTCAAACTGCAATTGTTATGTTGTTTTAATAAATCTCTATTAGCCAAATATTGCTTCAATAAATTTAATCCTTCTTCGAGTTGCTTTTGGGTTGCGTTATTAACAAAAGGCTTTTTTACGACCATATCGCATTTATTATTTAGCACATTATCGTAAGCAATTCTTAAATAACAATGATTTTTAAAATCAAACTCATTTAAATAATGCGATTCGAGTTCAAAAGCTAACTTCCTTATATCATCTCTAATTAACGTATTGCTTTCAAATAATTCCATTAAACATTGTAGGATTGAATAAATTTTGTAGTTTCAATAATATCATCATGCAAAATTCTGTCTGCATCATTAAACGAAACAACTTTTCTATAATTCGAAATAATTTCTTCTAAAATTGGAGATGTTTTCTTCGGTCTTCTATATTCAATAGCTTGTACCGCAGTTAATAATTCGATTGCTAAAACTTTTTCTACATTTTCAATTACACGTTTGCATTTCACTCCCCCATTTGCGCCCATACTCACATGGTCTTCTTGGTTATTGCTGCTTGGAATACTATCCACCGATGAAGGTGTACACAATTGTTTATTCTCACTTACAATACCTGCAGCTGTATACTGTGGTATCATTAAACCAGAATGTAAGCCTGATTTTTTTGTAAGAAAGGCTGGTAATCCTCTTTGTCCACTTATTAACTGATATATTCTTCTTTCACTAATGCTAGCAATTTCGCTCATAGCAATGGATAAAAAATCTGCTGCTAGTGCTAGTGGTTGTCCATGAAAATTTCCCCCACTCACAATCAAATCATCGTCTGGGAAAATATTTGGATTATCTGTAACTGAATTTATTTCCGTGATAAAAGTATTTTTTACAAATTCAAAAACATCTAGCGTAGCTCCATGAACTTGTGGTATACATCTAAATGAATATGGATCCTGTACTTGTGCTTTTTTTGTAGACGAAATTTGGCTTCCAATAAGCAAATTAGTAAGCGTTTTTGCAACAATATTTTGCCCTTTGTGAGGCCTTACTTCATGAATTTTTTTATTGAGAGAGTCTCCTACACAATCAAATCCATCAAAACTAATTGCTGCAATTATATTTGCCCATTTCAATAATCTTTCTGACTCAATTAAATTGTGTAATCCGTAAGCACTCATAAATTGGGTGCCATTTATTAAAGCAAGGCCTTCTTTGCTTTGTAATTCAATTGGCTGCCAATTCAATTTTTTCAAAGCATCTCCACTATTCAACTTTGTTCCTTGTAAATATACTTCTCCAAAACCTATTAACGGTAAACTTAAATGACTAAGTGGTGCTAAATCGCCCGAAGCACCTAATGATCCTTGGGTATAAATTACAGGGTACATTTCATAGTTATACATTTCCATCAAACGCTTTACCGTATCTATTTGTACACCCGAATTACCATAGCTCAATGATTTTATTTTAAGCATGAGCATCAACTTCACTATTTTTTTAGGCACTTCTTCTCCTAATCCACATGCGTGGGATTTTAATAAATTATTTTGTAATTCCCTTAGTTGCGCCTTATCAATTCTAACATTTTGCAAAAATCCAAAACCCGTATTAATACCATAATACAAAGCATCTGTTTCTTGCATTTTATTATCTAAATATTCCCTACAGTTTAAAATACGTTCGTGTGCATCAAAAGTTATAGATACATGTTGGTCGTATTGTAGTAAATTTTTTATTTGTTGAAAGTTGGTGTGCTTTCTATCTAGCGGCAAATAATTATAACTCATCTTTATTTTTTATAGCAAAACATAAGCGTCAAAAATAATGAATTTGTACCATTTATATCGACAAGTAGTCCAATTGACTTCGGTATAATGACGCTGCATTAGTCGTTTAGTCCAAAGTAATTGGACTATTCCGAATACCCAGACGGTATTACTCCTATTAAATTTTGTATTTACAGCAACTTTATTTCCAAATCATTTAAAGTAATAGATCTCTTGGATATCCTTTGGTATAAATGCCATTTAATTTCGGTGTTAGTTTTCATAACTTTATCCTATAAATTATAGTCAATGAAACATTTTGCAACCAATATATTTTTTATTTTTTTCACTTTACAAATAAATGCACAACAAATAAAAGTGCTTACGAAAGGTACAAAAACATCATTGCGAGGGCTTTGTGCTGTAACTGATAAAATTATTTGGGCAAGTGGAAGTGCTGGTACTGTTGCAAAAAGTTTAGATTCTGGAAATACATGGAAATGGATGACTGTAAAAGGTTTTGAAAAAAAGGATTTTAGAGATATAGAAGCTTTTGATGAAAACACTGCCATTATTATGGCTGTAGATTCTCCTGCTTATATTTTAAAAACAACAGACGGAGGAGAAAATTGGAAAACAGTTTATGAAAACCACACCAAAGGAATGTTTCTTGATGCAATGGCTTTTTCTGATGAAACAAACGGCACTCTGATAGGTGATCCAATTAATGGGAAATTCTTTATTGCAAGAACAAAAGATGGTGGAAATAGCTGGCAAGAAGAAATACCAAATAATTTGCCTTCAGCAGCTATTGGTGAAGCTTGTTTTGCAAGTAGTGGTACAAACATAAGAAAACTATCTAATGGAAAAGAAATTTTCGTTAGTGGTGGCTTATGCTCCAATCTTTTCATAAGTAGCAAAAAAATAGTACTTCCGATTTTGCAAGGAAAAGAAAGTACTGGCGCTAATTCTATTGCAGCTAAGAACAACAAAATATTTATAGTTGTAGGAGGAGATTTTACAGAGCGCAACCAAATAACCCAAAATTGTTTGGTTACTACCAATGCTGGCAAATCGTGGAAACAACCCCAAATTTTTCCGACAGGATACAGAAGTTGCATACAACATATCTCTAAAAAAATGTGGATTACTTGTGGATTGAATGGGGTCGATGTTACTACCAATGACGGCAAGATTTTCACTCAAATAAGTACAGAAAGCTTTCACGTTTGTAGTAAATCAAAGTATGGAAATGCTGTTTTTTTTGCAGGACAGGGTGGTAAAATTGCAATTTTATATAATTAATGAATTCTTAATATTAATTTTAATTAACAGATTAACAATATATTACAAATTATATGTAGTATAAAACTTTATTCTATAGAAATATTTCTACAAAAAAATAGTAAAAAAAGCTTTTTGTATTTAAAAATTTCTTTTCTTTGTGTTTTAGATGGTATAATTACTATACTTTCTTTAGAACATGTATTTTTCCAAAGTCCACTGCAAATCCTCTTTAAATGTCTGAAATGGCATTTTAGAAAATCCCAATTGTTTTAGATAAAAATTTGTCATTTATTATTTACTTCTGAACTTTTAAAGTTCTTTAGTAATGACCAAATTCTTGACTCTATACACGGGATGATTTGCAAAAGCTAATTAAAATCATTTTCTATTGAACGTACTTTTTAAAAAACTAAAAAGTCTAAAAAAAAACACCATGAAATCAACATCAATCAAAAAACTAACAATCCAAAGTTCAACATCAATTTTTAGCAAATTTGCTAGATTTGCACTTGCAATTTTACTACTGCTCACTTCATTCAATGTAGTAGCACAGACCGAAACTTTGAGCACGGGTTCTTACATCATTAATATGGGTGTAGTACCTCAAACCCAATCAAATGCACTCAAGCCCTATGGTTTGGTGTATGATTTATTAAAAAATTACAACGTTCCTGTAAAATGGGTTATCAGCCAAACTAAAATAAAGGATGGTGCCGATTTCACTTATTTAGGTGTAGATTATAAAGGAGGTACTTTCATAATACCTGCAGAGTTCAGAAATGCAACTGTTAATAGCTGGATTGCTTTTTTTGGCGTTACAGGCACAACCACAACTTCTCCACTAACTGTTAATGTAACATTTACGCTTGTTGATGAACCTACATGGACATTAGATGTTCAAAATGGAGATATTGCAGAAGACTTTTTTACGAAGGCGGGTGTTCCTGCAACTGCTTACAATTATAAAACACCTTCACAACTTAATGGTTGTGACGAAATTTATGTAATGCCTCATGCTGACCCAACTTGGGCTTATCATGGCAATTTATTAAATTGGGTTAACAACAATAAGGGTTCTGTTTGGGGTGGATGTAGATCTGGAAGTGGTATAGAAAACCTATTTAACCCTGCAATTCCATCTCAACAACTTAACTTTTTATCTAACAATATAGGAGCTGCTGGTAAAGCTTTAGTTCCACATGGTAGTCATAATGACGGAACTCCTCCATATACCCATCAATTTCCATCAAGTATTGCCTCTCAGTATATGGGCACTACAGATGCTGCACATCAAAATGGTTCTGAGCAGATATATCTTCCTATTTTAAATGGATCTTGGAGACCAACAACACAAGTTATAGCTTTTGATCCTGTTCAAAGCAATGTACCATCAATATCACCTGGTCCTGCTGCTGCAATTGTGTTTGGCCGTGCGTTTGGAGATAACAGTAAAGGGTTTGTTATGTATGAAGGTGGTCACGATATTGGTGGAACCTCCACTGCTCAAATAGCTGCACAAAGAGCATTTTGGAACTTTAGTTTTAGAGCTGCTGTAGATATAACTCCAAT